>NZ_JBHZCY010000030.1:0-48235 GCF_042786665.1 Kitasatospora sp. NPDC059146
GGCTCTGGTACGGGTGGTGGTGGGTGCTGCCGATGTGCAGCTCCTCGTCGGGCCTGCCCGCGAGCCTGGGCAGCACATGGGTGCCGAACGGGTCGGTGACGGTGACGGCGGTGCCGCTGCGGCGCACCTGGTGCGGCGAGCCGACGGAGTACGAGGCGAGCGCGAGCCCGGCGCTGGGGCTCGCCCCGGCGGTGGCGGTCCCGAAGAGGGCGCTGGACACGGTGAGCGCGGTCGGCGCGGTGCCGAGCGTGGTGTACCCGGACTGCTCGCCGGCGTAGGCGCTGCCGAAGGCGGCGCCGCCGGTCACGGTGGTGCCGGTGGGCACGGTGACCGGGACGGCGGTGCCCGCCGGGCCCTGGACGGTGACCACGCCGCCCTGGACGTAGCCGCTGACGGTGCCCGCGGTGCGGGCCTGCTGCCAGGCGGTCTGCTGCTGGAGGGTGGTGCCGGCGTCGGTGAGGGTCTGGTTGACCATCGGGGTGTCGGCCGTGTACCAACCGCGGTACGTCGACAGGATGTCCGTCAGCGCCTGCAGGGCGAGCCGGTCGTCGGTCAGGTTCGACTGGTGCATGAAGAACGGCCGCGGGTCGTTGCTCAGCACGTACCCGAGGGTGATCCTCGTCTGCATCGGCAGCACGTAGTCCGCCCAGCCGCGGTTCAGGTCCAGCGGCGTGATGCAGGTCGTGGTGGTCGGGTTGGCCTCGCAGTTGCCGCTGCCGCCGTTGGCCTTCGAGGCGTAGAGCCAGTTGTACTCGCTCACCTCGTCGGACTCGGTGGAGACGTTGTAGAACACGTTGACCGGGTGCCGGGGCACGCCGAGCGCCGAGGCGATCTGCCGTTGGCCGGTCTCCCGGGAGGCGTCCACGCCGAGCCACTGGATGTTGTTCTGGCTGAGCGCGGCGAGGAAGTTCGGGTTGTCGGCGGGCTGCTGCGGCAGCATCACGGTGCCGGAGTGCTCACCGGCGACCAGCTCGCCCGGCCGGAACGGCAGCCCGTTGGCCTGGCCGAACTGGATGTTCTGCTGGATCTGGCTGTTGACGGTGGCCTGGTCGACGTACTGGACCGCGCCGGTGGAGTCGGTCTGGCACTTCCACGGGATCACGGTGAAGTTCTGCACGCAGCCCAGGAACGGGTGCTGGTAGGTGTGGTCGAGCCACATGAAGCTGTTCTTGTTCGCCAGCAAGGCGGTGGTCAGCGGGTCGGTGCCGCCGTTGGCGTCCGCGTAGTCCAGGCTGGGGCCGCCGTTGAACAGGAAGTCCAGGGTGTAGCCGTTCTGCTGCTCCCAGGCGACGGTGGCGCTGACGTCCGCGGGTGTCATCCGGATCGGCGTGGTCGCCGGGACGCTTCCGACGCAGTCGCCCTCGCCCGGGGTGCAGTCGCCGCTCTGGCTCCACCGGGAGTTGGCGTTGAAGAGGTCGTCGATGTGGGCGGAGAAGTAGTTGCGCCAGTAGCCGAGGTGCACGCCCTTGGTGACCCAGTCCACGATGCCGTGCGCGAGCAGCCGGAACTGCTGCTGGTAGGAGTTGTAGGCGAAGGTGAGCACCAACTGCTGGCGGCCGCCGGAGGTGTAGACCCCGGCGAGGGAGCCCTGGGTGCCGGTGCCGGGGACGGTCTCGGTCAGGTACGGCTCGAAGTGCGAGCCGGTGGCCGGGTTGTCGGGCAGCGGGGTCGGCAGGTAGCCGTACGATCCGCTGCCGCCGGCGGTGCCCTCGAAGGCGACCGGGCCGTTCAGGTAGTGGAAGGCGTCGCCGCGGGCGGCGGCGGTCGCGGTGGCGGTGGTGGCGTCCAGCGAGCCGGACCAGGTCGGCGCGGCCAGGCCGGTGTTGGCGCCGGGCCAGACGTAGGCGTCCACCTGGCGGACCTGGTAGGTCTGCTCGTACCCGGTCAGCGTGCTCAGTTCGGCCGCGGAGAGCTGGGTCGGCGCGTCGTTGGGCAGCACCACGCCCTCGAAGTGCCCGTGCGGGGTGCCGTCGGCCAGGGTGTCGGCGAGGAAGCCCGCGGTGATCGTGGCCCGGCCGGCACTGGTCAGGTCGATGACGGTGGTGGGCACGCCCTCGGCGGCCAACTGCTGCCGGATGCCCTCGACCCAGGGGTTGCCGTCGGTGACCACCAGGACGTTCAGGTCCACCCGCGAGCTGGTGGCGGAGGCCGGGACGACGGTGGCCAGCCCGATCACCGTGGTGGCGACGGCCAGGGCGACGACGGGGAGGAAGCGAAAGGCCCTCACGCGGGAGCCCCCTGCGGTATTGCGGTGAATCGACTCATGTCAGCCGATGATGCCGGTCCGGAAGGGCCCGGCGCAGCAGCCTGGGAACAAGGTTTGCCAAGGTCTGGGGAATTGCTGGCGAAACCCTCGGAGGAACCGGCTCCACATCAATGCCGGTCACTGGGACGACATTTGACGAAGGCCTTGCGTCACGGCCCTGACCAGCCACTTTGCCCTTCCGGAGCCCTTCGCCGACCCCGGATCCCGCACTTCTGGCGAGCGCCTGACAATTCCTCGCCCGAGCGTGCCTCCCGGGATTTCTCCGGCCGCCGCCGGAATACCGGTCAGGTCAATTCGATCGCCCGCGCGGAGGCCCGGCCGGGGCCCGGCCCGGCAGGCCGCCGCCCATCGGGTACGAACCCCGGAACGGCGCGGCCGTCAGGGGCCCGTCAGCGGCGCGTCAGCAGTGCGTCAATCCGCGCGGGCACGAGGGCGGACCGGCGCAAGCTGGGGGACGTACCTGCACGTTCCGCAGGTCCTTCCGGAGGTGAGTCGCATGTCCGTGGTCGCTGCGTTCCATTCCGTCGTGCCCGACGTCCGCCGCCGGGGCCAGGGGCTGCGCGCCGCGTTCGCCCAGGTGCTGGAGCGGCTGGCCGCCAGCCCCCTGGACAGTCCCGTCCTGGGCGCGATGGGCGCGCCGCGCTCGACCGACCGCCCCGCCGCCGGACTGCACGCCCACTGGCACACCGTCACCCGCGCGGACGGGAGCACGGCTCTGGAGGCCGACTGGCGCCCCGGCCGCTGAGGCCACCGGCACCGCGACGGCCGTCCCGCACTCCCCTGGGCTCACCGAGGGGGCGCGGGGCGGCCGCCGCACGCCGGTACCGGGCGGGCCGCGCCGGTGATTTTGCCCTTCCGGATCGGGCACCGGTAGACACGGTCCCGACACGGTGCGTGACGACGCCGTGCGCGACCTCCGGAGGCCCCCGCCATGAGCGTGACGAATCGGTACCGGGACGCCTGGGAGGGCTTCTGGGGCGAGGCGCCCGAGCAGCCCGGCGCGGTGATCTGGGACGCCGAGCCGGCCCTCACCGCGGAGCGCCACCTCGCCCTGTTCCGGCCCCACCTGCACGACCCCGACCTGCCGGTGGTCGACCTGGGCTGCGGCAACGGCCGCCAGACCCGCTTCCTCGCCGAGCACTTCCCCCGGGCCGTCGGCGTCGACCTGTCCGGCACCGCCGTCGAGCTCGCCCGGCGCCAGGACCGGTCCGGCCGCGCCGAGTTCGCCCAGCTGGACGCCACCGACCCGGCCGCCGTCCGGGCCCTGCACGAGCGCCTGGGCGACGCCAACGTGTACGTGCGCGGGGTGATCCACCAGAGCGAGCCGGCCGACCGCCGGCCGGTCGCCGAGGCCGTCGCCACCCTGCTCGGATCGCGCGGCCGGGCCTTCCTGGTCGAACTGGCCGAGTCCGCCAAGGAGGTGCTCAAGGGGCTCGCCCAGTCCCCGGCCGGTCCGCCCCCGAAGCTGCGCCCGGTCTTCGCCCACGGGCTCGCCCCCGCCGAGGTGGCCGACGCGGCCTTCGACGGGCTGCTCCGCTCGGCCGGCCTCGCCGTCCTCGCCACCGGCGAACTTCCGCTGTCCCTGACCGAGTTCACCCCCGAGGGCGAACGGATCGAGCTGCCCGCCTGGTGGCTGGCGGTCGGCCCGGACGGCCGGCTGCCCGAGCCGCGCTGAACCCGTTGACGCCGCGGCGGCGTTGGACGAGTGTCAGGACGGACCGATCGTCAGGACTTGTCGTCGCACCCGCGCGCGGGGCGGAGGGAGCCGGGCCATGGGCATCGCACGTCGTGAACTCCTCAGGTGGGGCGTGGGGGCGGGCGGTGCGGCCGCCGTCGGCGCTCTGCTCGGGGCGCCCGCCGCCCTGGCCGCGGGCGGCCCGACCACCCCGGGCGGGGTGCCGACGGACAGCTGGATGGACCGGCTGGACGGGAGCCTCTCCCTGCTCGACCTCACCGTCCCGGGCACCCACGACTCCTGCTGCCAGAACCCCTGGTACGGCACCGAGTGGTCGCACACCCAGAACTGGGGCATCCCCCAGCAGTTGCAGGAGGGCGTCCGCTTCCTCGACATCCGCTGCAACGGCCTCCAGGGGGCGCCCGACGAACTCGGGATCTACCACTCCGACGCCTACCAGCACATCCGGCTCCAGGACGTGCTCGACCAGTGCCGCGCCTTCCTGGCGGCGCACCCGGGCGAGACGCTCCTGATGCGCCTGCGCAACGAGCGGGCCGGCGGCCAGGCCCTCGACGACCAGGAGTTCCAGCGGCGGGTCGACCACTACCTGGACGCGCTGGGCTACCGCGGCCTGTTCCACCTCTACGGCTGGCCCGCCCTCGGCGCGGCCCGCGGCAAGGTGGTGCTGCTCGCCGACTTCGCCAACCCCTGGGGCCTGATCGACTGGTCCAGCGGCCAGAACGCCTGGTTCGACACCCAGGACGTCTGGCAGACCGGCGGCACCGACCCCCTGGGCGACAAGGGCCGGTACGTCGTCGCCCAGTTCGACAAGGCCTTCGCCAGTCCGGGAAATCCGAGGATGTTCGTGAACTTCCTCAGTTACGCGGGCGGCTACTGGCCCCGGAACAGCTCGCAGGCCGTGATGGACCGGGCGGTTTACCCGTACCTGAGCGCGCGCACCCGGCAGCGCGCCCGGTTCGGCATCGTCCCGATGGACTTCCCGGACCTCCACGTGAACGTGCTGCAGATGCTCGTCGACAAGAACTTCGTCTGAGCACCGGTGTCCGTTCCGGTCTCCGGGGCCCCGGCCCGTCCACCGGAAAGAGGGTCAGGAGGAGGGCGTCACCGTCGGCACGAGGGTGGGAGTGGGGGTTGGGGTGGGGGTGGGCGAAGGGGTGGTGGCCAGGGCCTGCGCGCGGGCGGCGGCGCCGGACAGGGGCAGGGTGCAGTCGTCGCCGTCCTTCTGGTGGCCGCACACCCGCAGGACGGTGTTGGGCGCGTCGGCGTCCACCATCTTCGAGTAGTTGTCGTAGCCCCAGTGGATCAGGGCGGTCTCGTGCCCCCCGGTGCCGGTGGAGATGGTGGCACTGTCCCCCGGGGAGCCGTCGGTGATCCCGGCCCAGGCGGCCCGGCAGCGCGCACTGTAGTGGAGGTAGAGCACGACCTTGCCGATGGTGCCGGTCAGCACGGTCTGGTCGTCGGCCTCGCAGCCCATGGCCTGCGGGTCCTTGCCGGCGCAGCCGACGGACTGGCAGAGCTGGGGCGGCAGGGCGCCCGTGCTCACCGCGGGCGGGGCGATCGGGGCGGTCGGCTCGATCAGCGCGGGCACGTGCCCGGGGGAGGCCGCGGCGCCGCCATCGCCGTTCAGGCCGTGCAGGTAGAGGCCCGCGACCAGCAGGAGCACGGCGACAGCGGCGACCGCGACCAGCGCCTGCGGCCGCCGCCAGAGGGCGACGCGGGCGAGGGGGAGGGGGAGGGACACCGGGACGGGCAGTGGGACAGGGAGTGGGACGGGTACGGGCACGACGGCGGGCTCAGCGGCGGCGGTCGGGGCCGCCTCGGTCGGGGCAACGGCGGCCGGGGCCACGGCGGCCGGGGCGCCGGGCGTCGCCTCCGCGTCGCGCGCGGCCTCGGCCTGCCGCAGCAGGGAGGTGAGCAGCACGGCGTCGCAGTCCAGCGCGGCGATCAGGCCGGCCAGGGCCTGGGAGGTGATCAGACGCTTGCCGTTCAACCAGCGTTCCCAGGACGCCTTGCTGAGGTAGGTCAGCCGACCGAGCTCGGCGAGCGAGATCCGGTGCGCGTCCTTGACGGCGCGCAGTTCCTCGACCAGGCGTCGAGCGGGTTCCGAAAGATCGTCAGGGAGCGGTTTCCAGGACTGACTCACGTGTGGGGCACCTCTGGCAGGTCGTCGGCAGACTCGAACTGATCTTCTTTCGGATGATCAGCTTAATCTCTCCCGCCTCGCGCTCCCATCCGGTTTCCGCCGCACCCGGGCAGATCGTCTCAAGGGTTTCCTGATCCGCGTCCCAACCCGCAGCTCAGGACCCTGGGGACGACGCGCAGCGTCTCAGAAGCTCCGGAGACGGTCGAAGATCGGTGCCCGATCGCGCAGAGTTGGCCGCGCCGGGTAGCCCAGGAGTCAACACCGGTTCTGGTCCGGTTAAAGACTTCGCCGCAGACAGCACGGACGGGGGGCGCCCGGTGCAGTTCGGATCCATGCACCACAACGGTCATCTCAGAGGAAGTTCGGGGAAACCTCATGGGCCGCCACCACGCGTCCGAGATCACATCACCATCACCTGAGTCACTCGCGTCACTCACCTCACTCGCGTCACCCGCAGCAGCGGTAGCAGCCGCCTCACCCGCCGACCGGCTCGCCGGCGAGCTGCAGTCCTTGAAGAACCGGTCGGGCCTCACCTACGCCCGGCTCAGCGAACGCACCCACTACGCGAAGTCCTCGTGGGAGCGCTGGGTGAACGGGAAGCAGTTCCCCCCGCGCGGCGCGGTGCAGAGCATCGCGGTCGTCTGCGGGGGCGATGCGGAGCTCCTGCTGGAGCTCTGGCACCTCGCGGAGAGCCGACGCCTCGTGTCGGCCGCGCCGGGGGCCCCCGGGCCCGGCGGCACCGCCTCCCCGTCCGGGCCGGCCGACGGACCGGCGGCCGACGCCCCGGACGGGGAGGACCACCCGGAGTGCCCGCACGTGCGGCAGGCCGCCCTGCTGCGGCGGCTGGCCCTGGTCTCCCTCGCGGTCGGCGCGGGCGGGGTCCTGGCGGCCGCCGGACGGCGCTCCCTGCGGCGCGGGGCCTGACCGGCCGCGCCCGACCACCCTGGTCCCTGTGGGCAGCACAGGAACCTCGACGCACCGCCGGAGACACCGGAACCACCCGGCACCACCGGCACACGACAGAGCGGCACCGCGCCCTTGGGGAGGGCGCGGTGCCGCCGCCGTTGTGGCCCGGACAGGGCCGTGGCGTCCGCCGTTACGCGACGCCGTCCTGCCACCACCAGAAGCCCGAGCCGTAGTTGGAGTGCTCGATCCGGCTGTCCACGTGCTGCCAGGAGACGGTGTGGGTCTCCAGGCCCGAGAAGCCGCAGGTCTCGGCGATCCGGTAGACGTCCAGCGTGGACAGGCCGGAGACCGCCGTGTCGGCCGCCACCCCGTAGGTGTGCATGGAGTTGCCCGCCCCGCCCACGGAGGCGTTGTACGCGGTGCTGCGGAAGCCGGAGTTGATGGTGACCGCGCGGTCGCCCGCCTTCTTCCGCAGCGCCTCCAGCTTGTACATGGTGCGGCGGACGTTCTCCTTCACCTCGTCGGCGCCGACGTTGCCGCCGCCGAAGCCCGAGCCGTCGTGGCTGGTGAACTCGGACCAGTTGAAGTGGGCGGTGGAACCGTCCGACTTCTCCAGCGCGTTCAGCGCGCCGAAGGTCTGCGGGCCGGCCACGCCGTCCGCGCTGAGCCCGTAGGCGGCCTGGAACCGGCGCACCGCGGCCGCGGTGCCGGGCCCGAAGGAGCCGTCCACGGCCACGCAGGTCTGCGAGGCGGAGTCCGCCGCCCAGCCCGCGACCCGGATCTGGAGCTCGGTCACGGCGGAACCGGAGGAACCCTGGCCGAGGTTGCCGGACCAGCCGTAGGCGGCGGCCGGACGCGCGAGGCCGACGTTGGCCACCGCGGCGAGCCCGGCCGCGGCCACCGCGCCGGTGCCGTAGCGCAGCAGGGCGCGACGGTTGAGGGAAGAGCTGTTCACCACGTGCTCCTTCGAGGAGTCGACAGGGGAGGACGTCGTACGGGGCGGTGCGGGTGGCCGGTCAGGACCGGCCGGCCGGTCAGTACCAGTTGTGGGACTGCCAGAAGCTCCAGGCGTTGCACGGGGAGCCGTAGCGGCTCTGGATGTAGTCCAGGCCCCACTGGAGCTGGGTGGCCGGGTTGGTCCGCCAGTCGGAGCCCGCGCCGGCCATCTTGTCGCCGGGCAGCGACTGCGGGATGCCGTAGGCGCCGGAGGAGGGGTTGGTCGCGTAGACCTTCCAGCCGCTCTCGTGGTTGTAGATCTGGTCCAGGCAGCCGAACTGGCCGCTGACGCTCCAGCCGTGGGCGGGGAACTTCCACTGGGCGGTGATCTGCACCGTGCGGGCGACGCCCATCGCGTTCATGGTGGCCGGGCCGGCGATGCCGTCGTTGCTCAGGTTGTGGGAGTGCTGCCAGGTGCTGACGGCGCTGGTGGTGCCGTCGCCGTAGGCGCCGTCGGCGCCCGAGCCGGCCACCCGCTGGACCTCGGCGACCTTGTTGTGCAGGGCGAGTTCGGTGCGGCCGCCGTAGACGCCGTCCTCGTCGAGGCCGTTGTCGTGCTGGAAGCTGCGGACGGCAGCGGTGGTCTGCGGGCCGTAGTTGCCGTCGACGCCGCCGCTCGCGAGGTAGCCGATACCCACCAGGTTGCGCTGGACCCAGGTGGTGCTGTCGGTGGCCTGGGCCGCCTGTGCGGGCAGCAGGGCCAGCACGGCGGCGGCGAGCACGCCTGCGGCGAGCGCGCGCAGGGCCGAGGTTTTCTTCACGGTCGATCCCATTCCGTCGGGTGCCTGTCGGTCGATCAAGCAGTGCCGCCCACTCTCGGGGGGCGGCCGCCCGTCCCTCCAGGCGTCGGCGGCACCAGGGACGTCCCGGGTGCGCCGGGGACGGTGGGCGGAGGCGGTGGGACGGGCCCCCGAGACGCGTGGGACGGGCCTGGGACGGGCCTGGGACGGCCCCGACGGGCGCTCGGGAGGCCGGTGACCGGGTCAGGCCAGCAGTCGGCTCCAGGTCCGGGCGTCCACCAGGCCGTCGGCCGGCAGCCCGGCGGAGGACTGGAAGGACGTCACCCCGGTCTGGGTGCCCGGGCCGAACGCGCCGTCCACGCTCACCTGGATGCCGTGCGCGACCAGCTGGCTCTGCACGGCCTGCACCGCGCTGCCCGAGGCACCGCGGGCCAGCGGCGCCACGGCCTGGCTCCAGGTCTGGTTGCCCGCGACGCCGTCGGCCGACGCGTGGGTGGTGTTCTGGAAGGCGGTGACGGCGGCCTGGGTCGTGGGCCCGTACGAGCCGTCCACGGTCAGCGACTGGCCGCGCTGCACCAGCAGGTACTGCAGCGTCCGCACCTTCTCGCCCGAGGCGCCGCTGCCGAGCACCGGCCAGACCGGGCCGGTCGGGTCCCCGCCGATCCGAGCGGCGACGTCCCGGCGGATCTGCGGGATCAGCGCGTAGAGGCGGTCGCCGGGGCACTCGGTGTTGTTGAAGTCGCGGTGCCCGTAGACCTGGTAGGCGCGCAGCCCGTACTGCTGGCAGATGTAGGTGATCAGGTCGATCAGCGCGGCGTACTGCTGGCTGCGCGGGTCGACGGTGCTGTACGTGCCCTCGTTCTCGATGCCGATGGCCACCGTGTTCTGCGCGGTGCAGTGGGCGCCCTCGACGTGCTGGCCGCCGCCGCGCAGGGTGGCCAGGCTGCTGTGGCGGCCCTCCATGACGTAGGCGCCGCGGCTGACGGTGAAGTGCTGGCCGGTGTCGATCCAGTGCTCGCTGTCCATCTGGTAGGTCTGCATCGAGCGGGCCAGCGAGAAGGCGGCGGCCTGGGAGTAGTCCGTCACGTTGGGCGTGGCGGTGTGGTGGACGATCACCTTGTCCGGCGCGCCCGGGACGACGTTGAGCGGGCTGCTCGCCGGGCGGGCGCCCCAGGCGCCGGTGTCGGCGATCACCGGGCCGGTAGCGGCGGCGGCCGCCCCGGTGGTCAGGGCGGAGCCCAGCAGGGCGCCGGTGCCGACGGCGAAGGCGCCGGCCAGGAAGGTGCGGCGGCCGGGGCCGACGGGGGCGGAGGTCGGGTCAACGGCGTTCATAGGGGGCGACCTGGTCCTTCGGGGAGCGGGAGGGGACGGAAGGACCCCTGCCCCCGGGCCTGCTGACGGCACGGGGGCAGGGGTGGCCTCGGACTCGGCGGGGGTCCGCACGTCCGCACCTCGGCGGACCGGACGGCAGTCACGCTAGGAGCGGCCCGCGCCCGTCCGCCACGCTTCGCCGTCCCCTCCCGCGTCCCAGCACCGTCCCGGGACGGCCAGGGCGTGCCCTGACGCCGCAGGCCCGCCCGTCAGGCCCGCCCGTCAGGCCCGCTCGTCAGGCCCGCCGCACCCGGACGCCGCTCTCGGCGATCGCCTGCTCCTGGGCGTCCGGCAGCCCCGCGTCCGTCACCAGGTCGTGGACGTCGGTGAGCGGGCAGATCGAGGCGAAGGTGACCCGGCCGACCTTGGTCCGGTCGGCGAGCACGACGGTGTGCGCGCTGCTGCGCAGGAACGCCCGGTCGGTCTGGGCCTCCATCTCGTCGTGGGTGGTGCAGCCCTGCTGGACGGTCAGCCCGTCCACGCCGATGAAGGCGAGGTCCAGGTGGTACTGGTCGAGCATCCGCTCGGCCGCCGGGCCGACCAGCTCGTAGCTGGCCGAGCGGGCCAGGCCGCCGATCACGACCAGGCGGACCTCGGGGCGGACGATCAGCTCGGCGGCGATGTTCACCGCGTTGGTGACCACGGTGAGGTTGCCGCGCTCGGCGAGCACCCGGGCCAGCTCGGTGGTGGTGGTGCCGCCGGTCAGACCGACCACGGCGCCCTCCGGCACCAGTTCGGCGGCGGCCCGGGCGATCCGGCGCTTCTCCTCCGCCTGCTGGTCGCTCCGGTGCCGCAGCGGGATCTCCAGGTTGACCGCCCCGGTCACCGCACCGCCGCGGGTGCGCTGGAGCAGCCCCTGGTCCTGCAGTTCCTGGAGGTCCCGGCGCACGGTCGCGTCGGACACCCCGAGCAGGTCGGAGAGCGTCCGCACGTCCGCGCTCCCCGCCTCGGCGATGTGCGAGACGATCCTGGCGGCGCGATCAGCTTTGAGCATGGACGGAGTGTAGTTCAGCCCGGGTCGACGGTCGGTGACTGCACCCGCGGACAGCTCCGCGCACCCGCGCGCAGCGAACCGCGCAGCCGACAGTGCAGCCAACCGCGCAGCCCGGCGGCGGGCGCCGGTTCACGGCGGGACGGCCGGTCAGGGCGAGACGGCGGCCCGGTCCGCCGCCCGGGGCGCGGTCAGCACGCCGAGCAGCCGGGTGACCTCGCGGGCCACCGCCGCCCTCCCGTCCCCCAGGTAGGTCCGGGTGTCCACCAGTGCGGGTTCGGCGGCGAGCCGGTCGCGGACCGCTTCGGTGAAGGCCTTGTTGAGGTGGGTGGCGATGTTGACCTTCGTCATCCCGTGGGCGACCGCCGCCGCGAGGACGGGCTCCGCGACCCCGGAGGAGCCGTGCAGCACCAGCGGCACCGGGACGGCGGCCCGCAGCGCGGTGATCAGGTCGAGGTCCAGCGCCGCCGTGCGGGTGAGCATGGCGTGCGAGGTGCCGACGGCCACGGCCAGCGCGTCGACGCCGGTGCGGGCCACGAACTCGGCGGCCTGCGCCGGGTCCGTCCGGGCCCCGGGGGCGTGCACCCCGTCCTTGCCGCCGACCTCGCCGAGTTCGGCCTCCACCCAGACGCCCGCCTCCTGGCACTGCCGGGCCACCTCGGCGGTGGTGCGCACGTTCTCCTCGTACGGCAGCGCCGAGGCGTCGAACATCACCGAGCCGAACCCCAGCGCGAGCGCCTCCGCCACCAGCGGCCGCTCGGTCGCGTGGTCCAGGTGGACGGCCACCGGCACGGCGGCGGCCCGGGCCACCGCGAGCGTCGCCGCGCCGATCGGCGCCAGGCCGCCGTGGTAGCGCACCGCGTTCTGGCTGAGTTGCAGCACCACCGGCACCCCGGCGGCCTCGGCCCCGGCGACAATGGCCTCGGCGTGTTCCAGCTGGATGACGTTGAACGCCCCCACGCCGCGGCCGCCGTCCACCGCGGGCGCGACGATCTCTCCGGTTCCGACCAGGGTCACGGTGCTCCTTGGGGCTGTGCCGTCAGCGGACGGGCGGGGCGGGTGGCCGGGCCGGGCGGGCGCTCCGCCGGGCGGCCGGTCACGGCTGGTCCAGCACGATCGAGCGGGTGAGGTGGCGCGGCCGGTCGGGGTCGAGGCCGCGCCGGACGGCGAGGCCGACGGCCAGGCGCTGGACCCGGACCAGTTCGGCCAGCGGGTCGAGCCCGGGCACGCTGACCGCGGCGCCGGTCGCCCCGGCCTGGTCGGCCAGGCCCGCCGGCGGGGTGTCCAGGAACCAGACCAGGCCCTCGGGGCCGCTGACGCTGATCGGGCCGTGCCGGTACTCCATCGCCGGGTAGGCCTCGGTCCAGGCGGCGGAGGCCTCCCGGACCTTGAGGGCGGCCTCGTTCGCCACCCCGCAGCTCCAGCCGGTGCCGAGGAAGGTGAACTGCCGCGCCTCCAGGGCGCCCCGGGGCAGCGGCTCGGCGAGCGCCGTACGGGCCTGGGCGGGCAGGTCGGCCGGTGCGGCGCCGAGGTGGGCGCGCAGCAGGACGAGGGCGGTGGTGGCGAACCTGGTCTGGACGACGGACCGCTCGTCGGCGAACTCCAGCGCCACCAGGTGGCGGGCGGCGGCGCCGACCGGGGTCCCGGGGTCGGCGGTGATCGCGACCGTCTCGGTGCCGCCCACCCGGGCGAGGGCGTCGAGCACCTCGGTGGTGGTGCCGGAGCGGGTGAGCGCGACGATCCGGTCGTACCGGCGGCCGAGCGGGAACTCGGAGGCGGCGAAGGCGTCGGTCTCGCCGTGCCCGAGGGATTCGCGCAGCGCCGCGTAGGCCTGGGCGATGTAGAGCGAGGTGCCGCAGCCGATGACGGCGACCCGCTCACCGGGTTCGGGCAGGTGTTGCGGGGCCAGTTCCAGGGCGCGCTGCCAGCAGTCGGGCTGGCTGGCGATCTCTTCGTCGACGTGGGCCATCAGGTCCTCCTGCGCGAGACTGCACGAATGTGCGTGAAGATGATCGATTTATAGTCGAGACCTCCATCATTGCGCAACAGTGCGCAGTCCCGATCATCTTCGAGCAGGGCGCCCGGGAGTCGGCGATTGTGCGAAGCACTGGTGAAGATCATCACCCTTATCACCGATCCGAGGGATTCCGGCGCTTCCTTGTATCCAGCGGTGGCTAAGCTCCCCGTACTGTGACTGAACGTCAGACAGGCCGAACAGCCCAGCAGACCGCCGATGTCGTCATCCTCGGCGCCGGACCGGCCGGACTCACCCTCGGGAACCTCCTCCGAGCCGCCGGCATCGACTGCGTCGTCCTCGAACGGGCCGACCCCGAGCACGTCCGGACCAGGGCCCGGGCCGGGTTCCTCGCTGCCAACACCGTCCGCGTCCTGGACCGCCACGGCCTCGCCGACGGCCTGCACCGCCACGGGAAACCGCACGGCACCTGCGAGTTCCGCACCGAGGACGGCAGCTTCCGGCTCGACTACGGCGCCCTCGGCCGCCGCGAACTCCACACCGTCTACCCCCAACAGGACCTGGTCACCGACCTCCTGACGCACTACCTGGCGGCTGGCGGCCGGATCGCCTTCGAGACCGAGGCCCGGGCCGTCGAGGGCATCGACGGCCCCGCCCCCACCGTCACCGTGCGCGACGCCGAGGGCCGCCCCGGCCGCTGGCGGGCCCGCTACGTGGCCGGCTGCGACGGCCGCCACGGCGCGGCCCGCCGCTCGCTGCCCCCCGACACCCGCCGGTACCACCGCGACCACGGCGTCTCCTGGCTCGCCCTGCTGGCCGAGGCGCCCCCGAGCATGGACGCCGTCGGCTACGCGATGCACCCCGACGGCTTCGCCGGCCACATGGCCCGCACCGCCGACGTCACCCGCTACTACCTCCAGTGCGCGCCCGGCACCCCCGCCGACGCCTGGTCGGAGGAGCGGATCCGGACCGCCCTCGACCGGCGGCTGCGCGCCGACGAGCACGGGCCGCTGCACCACGGCCGGATCCTCCACCGCTCCGTCGTCCACCTGGAGTCGGACGTGCTCGACCGACTCCGGTACGGCTCACTGCTGTTGGCCGGGGACGCCGCCAGCCTCCCCGCCCCGGCCGCCGCGAAGGGCGCCAACCTGGCCGTCCTGGAGGCGGAACTGCTCGCCGAGGCGCTGATCGACGAGCTCCAGCGGGGCGACGCCCGGGCGCTCGACGGCTACTCCGCGCGCTGCCTCACCCACATATGGCGGGCCCAGGAGTTCGCCCACTGGATGATCCAGCTCCTGCACTCCCCCGTCGGCCCGGGGAGCGGCGCGGCAGTCGGCCCGGCGGTCGGCCCGGCGGTCGGTGCCCAAGCCGGCCCGGCAGAGGAATCGTTCTTCCACGAAGCCATGCGGCGCTCCCGCGTCGAATCCCTGCGCACCTCGCGCACCCACCAGGACTGGTTCGCCGAGAACTACGTCGGCATCTGACCCGCCCTGCCCACCGGGCGCCCCCGCCCCCGCACCAAGGACTCCCTCCCCATGACCGCGACACCCCCGGACGACACCGCCCGCCTGCGGGCGACGGCCGAGTTCGTCAGGGAGCACGACACCACGACCCTGCTCCCGCTGCTGCTGCCCGACCTCGACGGACCGGAACTGCGGGCCCTGGCCGAACGCTGCCGCTTCTCGCACGCCGCCCTGCTCGTCCTGCCCCCGGACGACGCCACCCTCCGCGCCCGACTCGCCTCCTGCGGACTGGAACCCGACGCGCCCCCGCAACCCAGCGTGGTGGTCCGCAGCCGGCTCGCCCGCCGGTACGGACGCGCCGAGGCCGAGCTCGACGTCAGCATCCTGCGCCCGCCGGTGCCCGGCCCCGACGGGGAACGCAGCGTCGAGGTGTTCGTGCTCACCGTGCCGCCCGGCTCCGACCTCGCCGAACTCGCCGACCAGGAGCGCGCCCACGAGCACGAGGCCCACCTCGCCTTCGACGTCGCCCACCCCGACCCGCTGGCACTGCGCGGGCTGTGCGCGCTGCTCACCCGGCACGGCGCCGCCCCCGACGGCGGCGGCTACAACCCCCACGAGGACTCCACCGTCCTCTACTTCACCACCCCGGCCGGCTCCCGCACCGGGTACCGGCGGGTCGAGCTCCACGCCCACGGCGACCACCGCACGGTCCTCGCCGACCACCTGGGCGAGGACCCCACCCAGCGCTCGGCCGAGACCCTGCTGCACCAGCTCACCGGCGCCTGGACCACCCAGGCCCTGGCGGTCAGCGCCCGGATGGGCCTGCCCGACGCCCTGGACACCCGCACCGCCACCGCGCCGCGGCAGCTCGCCGACGCCCTCGGCGCCGACCCGCAGAGCCTCGCCACCCTGCTGCGCTACCTCGCCATGCTCGGCGTCGTCGCCGAACACCCCGACGGCTACCGGCTCACCGGCACCGGCGCCCTGCTGCGCGCCGACGCCCCGGCGTCGATGCGGCCGCTGGCGCTGATGTACGGCGGCCCGTTCTACCGGTCCTTCGCGGAGCTGGAGCACACCGTGCGCACCGGGGAGGCCGCCTTCGACCACCTCTTCGGCGAGAACCACTTCGACCACTTCGCCCGCGACCCCGAACTCGCCGAACTCTTCGACCTGTCGATGGCCGCCAGCGCCCGGATGTTCGACCCGCTCCCGGACCACCCGGTCGTCACCGCCGCGGGCTCCCGCGCCGCCGCCGGGACGGTCGTCGACATCGCCGGCGGCAACGGCGAACTGCTCTGCCGGCTGCTCGCCGCCCACCCCCGGCTGCGCGGCGTCCTGCTGGAACGCCCGCACGCCGTCGAGGCCGCGCGCCGCCGCCTCGACGCCGCCGGCCTCGGCGGGCGCTGCGGCTACGTGACCGGCGACTTCGCCGACGTCCCCGGCGACGCCGACGTCTACGTGCTGTCCCGGGTGCTGCACGACTGGGACGACGAACGCTGCGCCGAGATCCTGCGGCACTGCGCCCGGGCCATGCCCGCCCACGCCGACCTGCTGATCGTCGAACGGCTGCTGCCCGCCGACGGCTCGGCCTCGCTGGCCACCGCGTGGGACCTGCACATGATGGCCAACACCGGCGGGCGCGAGCGCCGCGCCGACCACTACGGCCGGCTGCTCGCCGACGCCGGGCTGCACCTGCTGGACCACCGCCCGCTCCCGCTGGGCGCCGCCGTCCTGCACGCCCGCCGGGCCGCCGTCCCGGCCCCGACCGGCCCGTCCCCCGCCCCGGCCCGCGCCGGCGCGTAGCCCTCGGGTGCCCCGCCTCCGCCTCGGCGGCGGGGCACCCCACGGCGCGTCAGGACCGGCGCGGCTCCACGTACTCGACGGTCTGCATCATGCCGAGGTCCTCGTGCTGGAGCTGGTGGCAGTGGGCGACGGCCCGGCCGGTGAAGTCCTCGTAGCGGACCAGCAGGGTGACGGTGTCGCCCGGTCTGCCGCCGGCCAGGTCGACGGTGTCCTGCCAGACCGGCGGGTCCAGCCGCTCGCCGTTGCGGTGGGTGACCAGGACGTGGTTGGTGTGCAGGTGGAAGGGGTGGTGGAAGGCGGGGTTGGTCTCGGCGGTGCGCAGCGTCCAGCGCTCCACCCGGTCCAGTTCCAGGGTGTGGTTGACGTAGCCGGGGTCGAACAGGCCGTAGGCCGGGTCGCGGGTGGGGTCGCCGGCGGGGTCGGCGACGGGGTCGGCGACGGGGGTCGGGTTGCTGCCCAGCATCCGGTAGGCGTTGGGGAAGGGGGCGGGGAAGACGCCCGGATCGACGTGGAACACCACTTCGCGGTCCGCGTCCGGGTTCGCGATGTCGCCCTCGTCGAGGAACGGCTTGCCGGCGGGCAGGACGGTCGGCAGGTCCATCGGCGGGTCGAGGGCCTCGCCCGTCACCTCGACCGTCATCAGCGGCGCGGTCCGCCCGTCAGCCCGCAGTTCGTAGCTGCCGGGGGTGTCGGCCCGGACCAGGACGTCGGCCCGGTTGCCCATGGTCAGGCGCACCGCGTCGGTGGCGACCACAGCCGGGAAGGTCACGCCGTCCTGGGCGATCTGGTGGAGGGTGAGGTCCCCGCCGCCGGTGAGCCGCAGCACCGGCGCGGTGAAGGCCGTCGCGCAGACCAGCCGCCAGCGCTGCACCTCGCCCGGGCGCAGCGTCACGGTGGGGTTGACCGCGCCGTTGACGGTCAGAACCGCCGGGACGGCGGCCAGGGCGTTGCCGGAGGTGAAGTCGGGGACCTTGCCGTCCTTGAGCCGCAGTTCGTTGAGGCAGACCACCAGGTCGGCGGCGGGCGCGATCTCGGGGACCTCGTCGACGTCGCCCTCGATGACGAGGACCCCGGCCATCCCGCCGACGATCTGCACGGAGGTGGCCCCGTGCAGGTGCGGGTGGTACCAGTAGGTGCCGGCCGGGTGGCCGGCCGGGACGTCGATCGTCGTCACGTACTGCGGTTCCGGGGCACCGGCCTCGACCTCCTCGGCGGTGCGCGGCTCGAACACCCGGAGCACGTTGTCGGCCTCCCCGGTCGGGTCGACGTGCAGGCCGTGGGTGTGCAGGTTGAAGCTGTTGAAGCCGTGCGGCCGGTTGTGGTCGCCGTCGTGGGGCTCGTTCGGCGGCAGGCCGTTGACCTGGGTCAGCCGCAGGGTGTCCCCGGCGCGCAGCCGCAGGGTGGGGCCGGGGATCGTCCCGTTGTAGGTGCGGGTGGTGACCGTGCCGTAGCCGGGGACGACGGTGTCCGTGAACCGCACGTCGAGCGTCTGCTCCAGCACCGCCCCCGCCCGGCCGGGCACCGGCCGCGCGGTGCGCAGAGCGGGCTGGGGGAACGGCTGCGGCCCGGCGGCGGCCGCCGCGTACCGCCGGGAGAGGATCCCGTCGGACGCGGCCACCAGGACCGCGGTGGGCAGCGCCTTGAGCAGCGACCGACGACTGATTCCGACATTTTCGCTCATGGTCGGGCAATCTAGGTCAACCAGCCCGGGCGGACCGGAAAGCACACCGGGCACCCGCCGGCCGTCACCCCGTCATGACCGTCAGCTCGTGTCCCTCAGCCGGACCAGACGGTCACCGTCGCCTCCAGCTGGTAGTCCGCCGGGGCGATGGAGTCGACCTTGATCAGCGCGGTGCGGCCGCCGGGGGTCCTGAGGCAGATCAGCGTCCCGACGCTCACATGGGCCGAGTCGCCCGGGTGACTGGCGGCCCAGTCCGCGCAGGCGGCGCCGGAGGGCGGCGCCTGGCCGGTCCAGATGCCGAAGCTGTTGTGCTCCGAAGTGATCTCCTCGCGCACCACGGCCGTCGTGGCGGTGAAGCCCGCCGCGTAGATGCCCTGGGGGACGCCGGGGTGACGGCCCGGCGGGGTGAGGTCGAAGTCGGCCCCGCCGTCCATCGGGATGGCGACCTGGCCGCTCCAGACCACGGCGGGCCCGGCCGAGGAGGGCGGCGCGGGCGGGTTCGGCACGGCCGTGGCCGTCCCCGTCACCGCACCACCCGTCACCGCACCACCCGTCACCGCGCTGACCGGCGGCGCCGTCGGCGTGTCACTTCCCGGCCGGATCGCCGTCCCCAGGATCAGCGCCAGCACCCCGACCGCGACCACCCCGACCCGGGCACCCCCGCTCTTCGGCCCCGGCAGGCTGATCCCGGCCCCGCTCGCCGTCTCCTTCGCGAAGGCCACGACGAAGCAGAGCAACCCGAACACCCACAACGTGATGGTTCCTGCCACGGACCCCGTCCCCCGCCTGCGCAGCCGACCTCGAACGCGCAGATGCTACAAGGAATCTGACATCACGACAGGACATTTCCTGCCGGTTCCGCTCCACCCCTGAGCCCGTCCAACCCCATTGAGCCCGCCCGAGCCCCCCTACCCCCGAACTCCCCTCCTGACAAGCGGATCCGGGAACTCCGTGCCGGAACGGCGGCAGTTTCCCGGCCCGCCCCCGCCGGCCCCGCCCGCCGCCTAGAGTCCCGACCCGGTTGCCCTCCGTCGGCGGAGGGCCGGGCGGGTTCGGGGGTTGCGATGGAGCGGGACGTCATACGGGAGTCCGCGCGGGCGGGCCGGGTGGTGCTCTGGGAGGAGTCGGCGAGGGACGGTGCCCAGGCCAAGACGCTGATGTCGGCCGCGTTCCGGGTCCGGCTGGCCCGCGAGCAGGGCCGGATGTTCGGCGCGGACGGGCCCCGGCACGTGGTCTTCGCGGCCGGTTTCCCGGCGGTGTGCGAGGAGGAGTACGAAGCGGTGCGCCGGGTCGCCGTGGAGGCCGAGGGCACGGTCAGCGTCGCCGCCGTGTGCCGGGGGCGGGCGGCGGACGTCCGGCAGGCGGTGGCCTCGGTGCGGGGCACCGCGCACGCCCGGGTCATGGTGGTCGTCCCCGCCTCCGAGCCGATGGCCCGGACGATGACCCACCGCCCGGCCCGGGAGGCCCTGGAGTCGGCGGCCGCCCTGATCGAGGAGGCCCGCGCCCTCGACGACGGGGTCGCCGTCGACCTCTGCCTCGCCGACGCCTCCCGCGCCGACCACGGCCTGCTGGCCGACCACGCGGGCGCGCTGACCGCCGCCGGGGCCGGGACCATCCTGCTGGCCGACACCGTCGGCATCCAACTCCCACACGAGGCGGCCGAGTTGTTCGGCCGGGTCCGGGCGGCGGCCGATCACGACGTCGTCCTGGGCGCCCACCTGCACAACGACCTCGGCCTCGGCCTGGCCAACACCCTGGAGGCACTGCGGGCGGGCGTCCGGGTGGTGTCCGCCTCCTGGCTGGGGATCGCCGAACGCAGCGGCATGGCGGCCACCGAACAGCTGCTGTTCCTGCTCACCCACGACCCGGCCCGGGCGGCGCGGCTGCTGGGCGACGACACCCCCGCCTGGTGGACCGCCCCGGACCTCACCGCACTGCCGCAGCTCGCCCGGGCCGTCTCCGGGGAGACCGGCGTCCCACTGGGCGTGACCACCCCCGTCGTGGGCAGCGGGGTCGGCACGATCTCCACCGGCACGCCCTTCGTCCACCCGCAGCTGTTCCAGCCCTTCGACCCCGAGGCCGTGCTGGGGATCGCCCCGAGCGTGGTGCTCACCCAGCTGGCCAGCCTCCGGGTGGTCCGGGCCGTCGCCGACCGGCTCGGCCACGAGCTCGACGAGCAGCAGGCCCGGGCCGCGCTGGCCTGGGTGAAGTCCCGGGCCTACCGCACCGGCCGGGCCGTCGTCGAGGACGCGGCCTTCGCCGCCTACCTGGTCGGCCTCCGCTCGGCACCGACCGGGGCGTCGGCATGACCGCCGGCACGGTCGGGACCGGCGGGGCCGCCGGCACGGTCGACCTCGACGGCGCCCGGGCGGCCCTGCGGCGCGGCACCGCGGTGGTGCTGCCCAACCCGGCCCCGCTGACCCACGTCGTGGCCGGCACCGACCCACGGGCCGTCAACACCGCCAAGGGCCGGCCCGCCGAGCAGGCCGTCGCCCTCTGGGCGCACGACCCGGGCACCCTGGCGCGGCTCGGCGCCGCTCTCGACCTCTCCCCCGCCCTGGCCGCCGCCGCCCGCCGGCTGCTCACCGAGGAGCGGGTGACCCTGCTGCTCCCGCTGCTCCCACTGCTCCCGGGCGCGGCGCGGCCCGACTGGCTGGCCCCCGCCACCCGGGACGGCTGGACCCTGCTGTTCGGCGCCCGCTGGGACCCCCTGCTCCCGCTGCTCGCGGACCACCCGGTGCTGTACGTGAGCAGCGCCAACCGCACCGGCCACCCGCCCGCGGCGACGGCGGCCGGGGCCCGCGCGATGTTCCCGGCCGCCGTGCCCGTCCTCGGCCCGCTCTCCCCCGACGATCACGACGGGCCCACGCACGACCGGGCGGCCACCACGACCCTGCGGCTGCACCCGGACGGCCGGCTCGACCTGCACCGGCCCGGTGCCCAGGACCGGCCGTACCCCGGGCCCGAGGCCTACCTGGCGCACGTTCGCAGCACGTTCCTGCCGTGAGCTCGGCGCCCATGAACGCGCGCGGCGCCCGGTCGTCCATTCGGAAACCGCGCGCCGAGGGATCGGGGCCGGGCCGTCAGTTGCCGGGCTCCTGCGGGGGCCGGGTGTCGATCTCGGCCCAGACCGTCTTGCCGTCGTCGTGCGGCACCGCGCCCCAGCGGGTGGCGGCCTTCTGCACGATGAACAGGCCGTGCCCGCCCGGCATGCCCGGGCGGTGCGGCCGGCGCGGCTCGGGCAGGTCGGTCGAGCGGTCGCTGACCTCGATCCGCAGCCGGGCCGCGGAGGCGTCCAGGACGAGGTCGACGGGGCCGCCCGCGTGCAGCATGGCGTTGGCGACGAGTTCGGCGACCAGCAGCACGATGTCGTCCTCGGCCCCGGCCGGGCCGGTCGGCCAGGACCAGTCGGCGACGGCCTGCGCGATGTACGCCCGGGCCCGGGCGACGGGCTTGGGCTGCCCGGCCAGGTGCAGGCGCCGGCGCTGGCCGCCGGGCGGCAGGGTGGGGCCGGTGCCCGGCCGGTCGCCGTCCAGGGTGGCCCGGCTGGTCGTCATGTGCGGGTTCCCCTTCGGTTCCGGTTCGGTTCCCGTGGCGGTTCCGGCGCCGTGCTCCCGGCGCGGTGTACCGCTGTGTGCCACTGCGTAGCGCGGTGTGCCGCTGTGTGCCACGTCGTTGCGCTGTCGTCTGGTCGGTTTCCCGACCACCGACGAATTATGCGTGCCGACGGGCGGCCGCGGCACTCACCGGGGTCCGGTGGCCGCGGCCTCCACGGTCGGGTGGAGCGAGAACACCGTGTCCGTGCAGGTCAGTTCCAGCAGCCGCCGCACCGTGCCGGACGGCGCCGCCAGTCGGAAGTCGACGTCCGCCGCCGCGGCCGATATCCGGGTCTGCAGCAGCAGGTTGAGGCCGGAGGAGTCGCAGAACCCGACCTGGGCGAGGTCGACGACGAGCAGCGGCGGGCGCTGCTCCACCAGGGCGTCGAGGGTGGTCCGGGCGGGGGCCAGGGTCTCGATGTCGAGGTCGCCCGCCAGGGCGCAGACGGCCGCTCCGGCGTCGGTGCACCAGGTGTGCACGGCCAGGTCGGGCCCGAGCGGGGCACCCGCCCCTGGGGCGTCGGAGGGTGCGGTGGTCAGCGGCACGGTCACGGACTCGTTCTCTGCGGGCATCGTCTTCTCGGCTGGCATCGTCGTCGTGTTCCCCTCAACGGGTGTGCTCCACGAGCGTACGCACGCCACCCGGCCCAGGACCAGGCCGGGGGCGGACCGGCCTGGTGGCGGTGGGTGACGGCGGGTGGCGTGCGCGGTGCGGCGGTGCGCCCGGTGACCGTGCGGCGGTTCAGTCGGCGGTGAGGTCCGCCCGCAGGTGTTTCAGGGTCCGGCTGAGCAGCCGGGACACGTGCATCTGGGACAGCCCCAGGCGGGCGCCGATCTGCGACTGGGTGAGCTCCTCGCCGAAGCGCATCGACAGGATCCGCCGGTCGCGTTCCGGCAGCGCGGCGACCAGCGGCTTGAGGACGATCAGGTTCTCGACCGTGTCGAACCTCGGGTCCTCCTCGCCGAGCCGCTGGGCGAGCGGGCCGCGGTCCTCCTCGCTCTCGGTCACCGGGGCGTCCAGGGATCCGGCGGTGTGGCCGTTGGCCGCGGCGAGGCCCTCGATCACCTCCTCCGGCGACAGGTCGAGGTGCTCCGCCAGTTCGGCCACCGTGGGCGCCCGGCCCAGCCGCTGGAACAGCACGTCGCGGGCCTTGGCGAGGGTGATGCGCAGCTCCTGGAGGCGGCGCGGCACGTGCACGGCCCAGGTGGAGTCCCGGAAGTGGCGGCGGATCTCGCCGAGGATGGTCGGCAGCGCGAAGGTCACGAACTCGGCGCCGTGGTCGGGGTCGTAGCGGTCGATCGCCTTGATCAGCCCGAGCGAGCCGACCTGGAGCAGGTCCTCCTCGGGCTCCCGGCGGTTGCCGACCCGGCGGATCGCGAAGCGCACCAGCGACAGGTTGAGCTCGATCAGCGTGGCCCGGACGTACGAGTACTCGGGGGTGCCCTCCTCCAGCGTCGCGAGCCGGGCCAGCAGCACCCTGGTCAGCTCCCGGGCGTCGCCCGGCGCCACCTGCTTCGGGTCCTCGATGCCGGCGAGCTCCGGCAGTTCCGGGTGCCCCGGTTGCCCCGGGAGCCCGTGCCCGGCGGCCCGGTGGGCGGCCGGCGCGGCCTCGTCCGGGGCCGGGGCGGTCACGCGGTGGAGGAGTTCGTCACTGGTCGTGGCCATGTCGGTCCTTTCCCCTCGGCGTACGGTCCGTCCCCGGATACCCGCCGTGGCCCGTTCCATGCCGGTTCCCCTTGTGAGGATTGCGTGAGCGAACGACCCGGGCGCCGACACGGTGACGCCCGCCACACCCCGCGCATGCCGGGCGGGGAACGGGGCACCCGGACCGGGTACGGGGCCGGAGCACGAGGAGGAGAAGGAGGACCGGACGATGGGACGGATCGAGGAATCGGTCGAGGTCGCCGCGCCGCTCGACGAGGTCTACCGGCACTGGGTGCACTGCGAGGACTTCCCGCGGTTCATGCGCGGCGTGGTCAGCGTGGACGTCACCGGTGGCGGCGCCAGCAGCTGGGTGGTCGAAACCGCGGGCGGCCGCCGGGAGTTCGAGGCCGTGACCACCGAGGTGGTGGAGGGCGAGCGGGTGGCCTGGGACGGCGGGAGCGGCCCGGTGCGGCACAGCGGCGTGGTGACCTTCCACCACGTGGACGACCGCACCACCCGGGTCATGCTCCAGCTGGAGGTCGAACCGCACGGGCTCTGGGCCCAACTCGCCGAGGCGCTCGGCTTCGTGGACCGCCGGGTCATCGACGACCTGAACGACTTCAAGCACCACGTCGAGCGGGACGACGACGCCCCCGGCACCACCCCGGGGGCATGAACTCCCGCATCGGGGGCAGCCGAGCCCTACCGGACGAGACGAAACGGAGGCAGTCATGACCGCACGCCGCACCATCTGGGAATTCCGCACCTCCGCCGGACACACCGCCGGCACCGACCTCATCGGCTTCCACGTCGAGGCCACCGACGGCGCGATCGGCAAGGTCGACAAGCTGTCCGAGGAGGTCGACGAGCAGTACCTGGTCGTCGACACCGGGCCGTGGATCCTCGGCCGTCGGGTCCTGCTCCCGGCCGGTACCGTGACCCGGATCGAGATCGGCGAGCAGAAGGTCTACGTCGACCGCTCCAGGGCCGAGATCCGCGACAGCCCCGACCTCGACGCCGGCGGGCCCGACCAGGAGGCCGACACCCGCGGGCGCTTCGGGCCCTACTGGGACCCGTACTACGGCGGCCGGATCCTCTGACCGGGCCACCGGAAGCACAGACCGACAGTCAGCGACGACGGACGGGGGCGGGCCGCCGGCTCCCCCCGTCCGGACCACCCGGGAAAGGGGAAACCTCCCATGGAACGTCTCACCACCCGGATCACCATGCGACTGATGACCGGCGACGACCGCAGCCGGGACCTGGACGTCGACTGGTCCTACCGGGACGACGAACCCCACGCGGCGGAGCTGGACTTCACCTCCTACCAGCCGAACGCGGTCTGGTCGCTCTCCCGCGACCTGCTGCTCGCCGGGCTGCACGCGCCCGCCGGCGAGGGCGACGTCCACGTCACACCGTTCGACGACGCCCACGTGCTGATCGCGCTGGCCGGCACCGAGGGCGTCGCCCTGCTCGCGGCCCCCGCGGCGGCGGTCGCCCGGTTCCTGGCCCGGACCGTACGGCTCGTCCCGCCGGGGCGGGAGCACGAGCGGATCGACTGGGACCGCGGCCTGCACGACTTACTGGCGGCCTGAAACCCATCGGCCCGCCGGGCCGTACGGCACCGCACCGCACCGCACCGAGAGGAGCACCCGCCTATGACCACCTCCCCCGCCCGCCCCGGTCAGCCGCCGCCCGCGCCCGCGCCGGAGCCCCCGGCGCCGCGGACCAGGCCGCTGCTGCCCGACCCGCCGCCCCCGCCCGGCTCGCCCGTCCCCCCGCCGGCCCCGCGCCCGGTGCACCGGCCGGCCCCCGAACCGGCCGCCCCGCAGCCGGGCCGGCCCCACCCGGTCGAGCCGCCCGACTGAACCGGCCCTGACCCCGACCACCGTGCCAGCAGCGGAAAGGAGAGCCGCAGATGTGGTGGAGCCTGCTCCGCCTGGCCGTCGTCGGAGCCGCGGCCGCCCTCCTCACCTACGGCCTGGACCGGGCCGTCCGGTCGGCCGCCCGGCGGCTGGCGGCCCCCCGGGGTGCCGGTGACGTCCCGGAGGTGCTGCGCAGGTGCCGCCACCCGGTGCTGGCGCTGACGGCCTGCCTGCTGCTCTCCGCCGCGCTGCCGTGGATCGCCGCCCCGCCCGCCGCCCGCGCGGGGCTGCGGCACCTGGCGGTGATCCTGGCGATCACCTCCGGCGGCTGGCTGTGCGGCCGGCTGGTGGCGATCCTGGCGGAGGGCGCCGCCCGGCTCGCCGTGCACCGCCGCGAGCCGGCCTGGGCGGGCCGGGCCCGGACCCAGGCCGTCCTGCTCGGCCGGATCGGCCAGGCGGTGGTCGGCCTGGTCACCCTGGGCGCGGTGCTGATGACCTTCCCGGCCGTGCGCGGGGTCGGCACCAGCCTGCTGGCCTCCGCCGGGCTGGTCGGCGTGGTGGCGGGCGTGGCCGCCCAGAGCACCCTCGCCAACGTCTTCGCCGGGGTGCAGCTGGCCTTCGGCGACCTGGCCCGGATCGGCGACGTCGTGGTGGTGGCCGGGGAGTGGGGGACGGTCGAGGAGATCACCCTGACCGCCGTGGTGATCGAGACCTGGGACCAGCGGCGGCTGATGATGCCGATGTCGTACTTCGTCGGGCGGCCGTTCGAGAACTGGTCCCGCCGCTCCAGCCGGATCACCGGCACCGCGCTGCTCCACCTCGACCACCACGCCCCGATCGGGCTGCTGCGCGAGGAGTTCGAGGACTACCTGGCCAAGTGCGAGCTCTGGGACGGCCGGGGCAGCGCCCTCCAGGTGGTCGACACCACGCCGACCACCATCGTGGTGCGGGTGCTGGCCACGGCGGCGGACGGCGGCGACGCCTTCGAACTGCGCTGCCGGCTCCGCGAGCACCTGATCGGCTACCTGCGCGACCGCCACCCGTACGCGCTGCCGCGCCTCCCGGTGGCGGAGGCGCCCGCGCGGGACCCGGACGACCGGGGGGACCCCCGTACCCCCCGGCCGACCCCGGGCCGACGCACCCCTCCACCACGAACGCCTCCGCTGTAGGGTCCCGGCCGGTCGGCCCGCGCGCTACGGCCGCGGGTCGATCGGCGTCAGCGCGCCGAAGCGGCGTTCGAGCACCTCGGCGGCGTCCAGGCACTGGTCCTCGCGGTACATCCGGCCGATCAGCTGGAGGCTCTGCGGCAGCCCGTCGGCGAACCCGCTGGGCACGTTCACCGCGGGCACCCCGATCAGCGAGGTCACCGCGCACACGGCCCTGGGCAGCGTCAGCCGGGCGTGGCCCTCGGCGTCGGTGTCCTCGGAGAACACGTCGACCCCGGGCACGGGGTGGGGGCAGGTGGGGGTGAGGAGCAGCGGGTGGGTCTCCATCAGCGCGGCCCAGTCGCGCTGGAGGCCGAGCCGGACGCCGGTCTGCCGGAGGAACTCGCCGAGGTCCTCGTGCGGGGTGCGCTCCAGGAACAGGTCGACGTTCCGGGCCCCCTTCTCGGTGAGCAGCTGCCGGACCCGGGACCAGTTCAGGCCGAACTCGGTCATGATCAGCTTGCCGTAGCACTCCAGGGCCTCGGACAGCCGGGGGATCCTGACCTCCTCGACCTCGTAGCCGGCCTCGACCAGGGCCTCGGCGGCGTCGACGGCGGCGGCGCCGATCTCGGGGTGGACGCCGATGCCGGCCGGGTCGACCACGACGCCGACGGTGATCGGGCGCGTGGGGCGTGGTCCGCGGAGCGGCGCCGGGACGGCCCTCGGGTCCTGCGGGTCGGCGCCCGCCAGCGCCTCGAAGGCGGCGCGCAGGTCGGCGACCGAGCGGGCGAACGGGCCGTCGACCGGGATGAGTTGGGAGGCCAGCATCGGCTCCTGGCCGAGGATGCGGTGGTCGGCGGCGAAGCGGCCGTAGCTGGGCTTGAGCCCGGCGACCCCGTTGAAGGCGGCGGGCAGTCGGACCGAGCCGCCGGAGTCGTTGCCGAGGCCGAGCGCCGCCATGCCGACCGCGACGGCCACCCCGTCGCCGCCGCTGGTGCCGCCCGGGTTCCTGGTCCGGTCCCACGGGTTGTACGTCCGGCCGTAGAGCTGGCTCTCGGCGTCGGAGGAGATCGACAGGTCGGACATGTTGGCGTGGCCGATCGGGATGGCGCCCGCGGCGCGCAGGCGGCGCACCGGCGGGGCGTCGGTCTCGGCGACGTGGTCGCGGAACCTGGGCACGCCGTGGGTGGTCGCCCAGCCGGCGACGCGGATGTTCTCCTTCACGGTGAACGGCACCCCGGCCAGCGGGCCGAGCGGCTCGCCGGCCGCGCGGCGCCGGTCGGTCTCGCGGGCGGCCTCGCGGGCGGCGTCCGCCATCAGCTGGGTGACGGCGTTGACGGCCGGGTTCACGGCCGCGATGCGCTCCAGATGGCTCTCCACCACCTCGGCCGCCGTGAGCTCGCCACGGGCGACGGCGGCCCCCAGTTCGGTCGCGCCCAGTTGCCACGGGGCGGTGGTGGTCGGTGCGGCACTCATCGTGGTTTCCCCTCCGGTTCGTTCCGATGCGCTTGCATCGCATCGCGGTCCATCACACCGCACCCCGGGAACCGATGCAAGTGCATTACTACGATCCCGCGGCGGATCCGCCCGTTCCGTCGGCACCGGTCGGCGCCGGTCGACGTTAGGGTGAACGGATCGAATGATCATCAGGAGAGCCATGACCCCCGCCAAGCCCCGCGTCCTGCTCGTCACCGACCTCGCCTACCAGGCCCGGGGGCGCCGCTACTGCGACGAGGACATCCAGCTCTCCGCCCGCCTGCGCGAGGACTTCGACGTCGCCCTCTGCCACCCGCGCGACGCCGCCGCGCTGATGGACTCCTTCGACCTGGTGCTGGTCCGCAACAGCGGCCCGGTGCTGGAGCACCTCGCCGCGTACCGGGACTTCCGCGCCCGGGCGCTCGAACGCGGCACCCGCGTCTACACCCAGCTCACCGGGCGCGCCGACCAGGCCGGCAAGCAGTACCTGCTCGACCTCACCGCCGCCGGGTACCCCGTCATCCCCACCGTCGACCGGGCCGCGGACCTCGACCGGCTGCCCGTCGCGCCCGAGTACGTCGTCAAGCCGAAGCTCGGCGCCGACTCCATCGGCCTGCGGATCGTCCCCCGCGAGCAGCTCGACACCGTCGCGTACGACCAGGACGTCCTGGTCCAGCCGCTGGTCCCGTTCCGCTACGAGGTCTCGTTCTACTTCGTCGACGACGCCTTCCAGTACGCCCTGCACGCCCCCGACCCGGAGCGGCGCTGGCACCTCGAACCGTACGAACCCACCGCCGCCGACCTGGAGTTCGCCCGGCGCTTCATCGCCTGGAACACCGTCGAGCACGGCATCCAGCGGGTCGACGCCTGCCGCACCCCCGAGGGCGCGCTGCTCCTGGTCGAGCTGGAGGACCTCAACCCCTACCTCTCGCTCGACCTGGTCGACCCGGCCGTCCGGGACCGCTTCGTCGACGCCCTCAAGGCCGCGCTGCACGCGCTCGCCACGAAGCCCTGACCCGCCGGGCGGCACGCGTTCGCTACGACGCCCTGACCCGCCGGGCGGCCTCGGTCAGCACCGCGCCCAGCGGCAGGCCGACCCGGGCCGCCGCCAGCTCGTCCCCGCGGGTCGCGCCCTGATTGACGATCACCACCGGGGTGCCCGCGCGGGCGGCCCGGCGCACGAAGCGCAGCCCCGACATGACCGTGAGCGAGGAACCCAGCACCAGCAACCCCTGGGCCGCGTCCACGAGTTCGAAGCAGCGCTCGACCCTCGGCCTGGGCACGCTCTCGCCGAAGAAGACCACGTCCGGCTTGAGCACTCCCCCGCACACCGCGCACGGGGCGACCCGGAAGGCGGCCACCGACTCCGGCGCCAACTCGGCGTCGCCGTCCGGGTTGCCCCGGGCCGGGCCGTCCCGGAAGCCGCCGTTCAGCTCCTCCAGCCGGCGGTCCAGCTCGGTGCGCGGGCTGGTCCTGCGGCAGTCCAGGCAGACCACCCGGTGCAGCCCGCCGTGCAGCTCCACCGCCGTCCGGGTGCCGGCCGCGCGGTGCAGGCCGTCCACGTTCTGGGTGATCACCGCCGACACGTGCCCCGAGCGCCGCAACCGCTCCACCGCCCGGTGCCCGGCGTTCGGCTCGGCCGCCGCGATCGCCCGCCAGCCGACGTGGCTGCGCGCCCAGTACCGCTGCCGGGCCGCCGCGCTCCCGGTGAACTCCTGGAAGGTCATCGGCGCCGCGCGCCGCCGGCTGCCCGTCTCGCCCCGGTAGTCCGGGATCCCGGACTCGGTGGACAGGCCCGCCCCGCTGAGCACCACCGCCCCGCGCCCGGCCAGCAGGCGCACCAGCGCCGCCAGGCCGGCCGCATCGGCCGCCGTACCGCCGGGAGTCGCCGCGAGCGCGTCCATGCCGTCCAGGGTAGGACCGGGCCGGGCGCGGGAGCGAGGGCCGGGGCGGCGCGGGGCGACAGCAGCGCACGGCGGCCGGGGCTCAGCCGCCGAGGGGTTCGGCCGCCGGGTGCTCGGGGTCGTACCCCGCCCAGCCCGGCTCGCCGCTCCGGGCGAACGCCGTCCAGGCACCGTGCACCCGGGCGGCCAGCCCCGCCGGCGCCGGGTCGGGGCCGAGCAGCCCCTCGGGCCCGTGCAGCCAGGGCTCGTCCGCCACGTCGAACACGAAGGGCAGCTCGACGGTGTGGGCGGCGCCGAGCCGCCCGTCCAGGGCCGTGGACCGGTACCCGAAGGAGTAGCGGTGGGTGCGGCCGCCGGAGATCCGGGCGTGTGCCCGGGCGATGCGCTCGGTGCCGGCCTCGAACAGGGCGTGCGCGAGCACGGCGGAGCGCAGTTCGCCCGGGGTGGCCCGCGGCCGGCCGGCGCGCAGGGCCGCGAGCACGCCCTCCGGGTCGGCCAGCAACCCGGTGGCGGCCGCGCGCAGCCCCGCCTCCGTGGTGGATTCCAGCTCCCCCTGCGGCGCCAGGTAGAGGTTCGCCTCCTCGGTGTTGGTGCCGATCAGCAGGTCGACGTCCCGGGCCGGGCCGGCGGCCAGCGCGTCCGCGGGCTGGACCGGCAGGACCAGCCCGAGCGGGCTGAGCCCGGCCAGCGGGTCCACGGCGGTGCCGGTGCGCAGGTCGAGGCCGGTCAGCTCGGGCAGGACCGCCACCAGCCGCTCGTCCGGCACGGCGGCGAACGCCCCGGCCGTCGGCTCGACGCCCAGGGCGGCGGCTGCGGCGGTCGTGACCCGCCGTGCCTGCTCCGGGGTGAACGCGCCCGTCCCGCTGCCGCTCTGGACCACGGCCCGCCGGAACAGCCCGCGCGCCTGCGGCGTGGCGAGCAGCGCGCAGACGAGCGTGGCGCCCGCGGACTCGCCGAACACGGTGACGTTGCCGGGGTCGCCGCCGAAGGCCGCCACGGAGTCGCGCACCCAGCGCAGCGCGGCGAGCACGTCCAGCAGGCCCCGGTTGGGCGGGGCGCCCGGCAGGTCGAGGAACCCGGGGATGCCCAGGCGGTAGTTCACCGCCACCAGCACCACGCCGTCCCGGGCGAAGGCGGAACCGTCGTAGAGGGCGGCGCGGTTGGAGCCGGTGATGAAGCCGCCGCCGTGCACGAAGACCATCACCGGGCAGCGCCGGCCGTCGGCGGCGGGCGTGTGGACGTCGACGGTGAGGTACTCCGGGCCGGGCACCCAGCCCGGCCCGAAGTAGGGGCTCACGTCGAGCCCGTCGAAGGCGCGGGGCGGCTGCGGGGCGGTGGGCGAGGGCCGGGTGCCGTCGCGGACGCCGGACCAGCCGGGGTGCGGCCGGGGCGGGGCGAACCGGCCGGCGCCGGCCGGCGCCGCCGCGTAGGGGACGGCCCGGTAGCGCTCGCCGGTGCGGGCGCGGGCGCCGCGGACGGCTCCCGCCGGGGTCGTGACGACGGGTTCTGCCTGTCGGGGCACGTGAATCGGTTCCTCTCCACTGCGTCAACCGGGCGAACCGGCTGACCTGGCTGGACTGGCTGGACCGGTTGAACTGGGGGCTGACCCGGGGCCGCCCCGGGGCCGACCGGTGTCGGCGGCGCGTCAGGAGATGCGCGGGAAGCCCGCCCACTCCTCGACCGCGAAACCCGGGCCGCGGCGCGCGACCTCGACCGCGCCGCTGCCGCCGAAGTGCGCCGGGAAGAGCAGCGCGTGCCGCTCCGCGGCCTCGCCGAGCAGCCGGTGCCGGGTGGCGCGGGACTGCGCCGGGTCCTCGCAGAAGCAGGAGTTGGTGTCCGGCTCGGCGAGTTGGAGCGGGGTGTGCACGAGGTCCCCGACGAACAGGGCGCGTTCGCCGTCGGAGTCCAGGGTGAGCACGGAGGATCCCGGGGTGTGCCCGGGCGCGGGGTCCAGCCGCAGGTTGCGGTCGATCCGGTGCCCGCCGTCCCACAGCCGGACCTGCCCGGCCCGGTGGACCGGCGCGACGCTGTCCTCGAAGACGTTCCGGTTGCCCTCGCCGAGCACGCTCCGGTGGCCGTTGGCCGGGTCCCAGAACTCGAAGTCCGGGCGCGGGACGAGGTACGTCGCATTGGGGAAGGTCGGCACCCACTCCCGGCCCTCCAGGCGGGTGTTCCAGCCCACGTGGTCGATGTGCAGGTGGGTGTTGACCACGAGGTCGACGTCCTCGGGCCGCACCCCGGCGGCGGCGAGGTTGTCCAGGTACTCCGTGTCCAGCCGGTGCCAGACCGGCGCGTACGGCCGGTCCTTGTGGTTGCCCACCCCGGTGTCGACCAGGATCGTGCGGCCCTCGCTGCGCAGCAGCCAGGTCTGGATCGCGGTGCGGCACTGGTCGGTCCCCGGATCCCAGAAGTCGGGCGCCAGCCAGTCGCGGTGCTCCTGCCACGCGCCGTCGGGACTGTCCGGGAAGAACTGCCCGGGGGTCAGCCCGGCCGGGCCGTAGTACTCCTTGACCCGGGTGACCGTGACGTCGCCGAGGGTGAGCTGGTCCGGGGCGTGGTGCATGGGTCCGTCCTCCGGTGCGGGGCGCGCCCCGGGACGGGGCGGCCGGCTGCGGCCCGTCCGGCGGATCGTGCCGGACGGGCCCTGGCACCGAGCCTCGGCGGTCCGGGAGGCGCGGACCAGACCCGGCCGTTCCTACCCCTCGCAGGGTGTGGCCGCGCCCGGCCGGCCGTCGAATACTGGGGGGATGAACGGACCAGGACCCCTCGGCGACTTCCTCCGGGCCCGACGGACGCGGCTGCATCCCGCGGACGTCGGACTGCGCGAACTCGGGCCCCGCAGAAGGGTGTCCGGGCTCCGGCGGGAGGAGGTGGCGCAGCTGGCCGGCGTCAGCGTCTCGTACTACACCCGGCTCGAACAGGGGCTGTCCCGCAGGGCCTCGCCCGAGGTGCTGGACGCGATCGCCCGCGCCCTGCTGCTCGGCGGCCACGAGCGCGAACACCTCGACCGGCTGGCCGGCGCCGCCCGCCGGGCACCCCGGGTGCGCCGCCCCGGGCCGGAGCGGCTCACGGCGGAGACCCGCGACCTGCTGCGCTCCGTCGGCGGCGTCCCGGCGGTGGTGCTCGGCCGCCGGATGGACGTCCTGGCCTGGAACCCCCTCGGCCACGCCCTGCTGGCCGGCCACCTGGACCGGGACAGCCCCGACGACCCGGCGCGGCGCCCGAACCTGGGCCGGATGCTGTTCCTGGACGCCCACAGCCGGGAGCTGTACGCGGACTGGCCGCGCAAGGCCCGCGGGGTGGTCGGGAACCTGCGCGGAGCCGTCGGCCGACACCCGGAGGACCGGCTGCTCGCCGAGTTGATCGGCGAACTGACCATGGGCAGCCCGGAGTTCGTCGCCCTGTGGGCCGACCACCGGGTGGCGCCCTGCGACACCGCCGCCCACCTGCTGCACCACCCGGTGGTGGGCGCGCTGGGGGTGCACCAGCAGCTGCTGTCGATCGCGGGCTCGCCGGAGCAGGCACTCATCGTCCACACCGCGCCGGCCGGCTCCCCCGCCGAGGAGGCCCTGGCCCTGCTCGGCCGGGCGGGCGAGTTCGGCCCCTCGGCCGCACCGGGCGCCCGCAAGCCGGACACCCGCAAGCCGGGCACCCACAGACCGGTGGCCCGCAAAACCGGTGGCCCGGCGGGTGCCGCCGGAGTTAACCTCGGGGACATGGACGTCATGGACCGAAGCACCAGCGCAGCCGCGCGAGCCGCCAGCTCGCCGGTTGCCGCCGCCTGACGTACCCCCTCCCCCGGCGACCGGAAACGGTCCGCCGGTGGTGTTCCCGGGGCGTTCCCTCCCCCGGTCCCGATGATCGCGCGGCTCGTTCTCCGGCGCCTCCCTCCCCCGAGAAGGAGCCACCGCCATGAACACCGACCAGCTCGTCCGCGTCTTCACCGAGTACTTCGAGGAGCGCGGCCACCGCCGGACCACCGGCTCCACCCTGCTGCCCCCGCCCGGCGACCCGGTGCTGTTCACCACCTCCGGCATGCACCCCCTCACCCCGTACCTGGAGGGCCGTCCGCATCCGCTCGGGACGAGGCTGGTCAACCGGCAGCGGTGCCTGCGCACCACCGACCTGGACGAGGTCGGCGACCGCACCCACCTCACCGTCTTCGAGATGCTGGGCAGTTGGTCGCTGGGCGACTACGAGGGCCCGCAGAGCCTCGACTGGGGCTACGGCCTGCTCACCGACGGCCTCGGCATCGACCCGGGCCGCCTGCACGCCACCGTCTTCGGCGGGGACGACCGGGTCGGGCCGGACACCGGCTCGCTGGAGCTCTGGCAGGACCGCGGGGTCCCGGTCGAGCTGACCGTCGACGACAACTGGTGGTCCAACGGGCCGACCGGCCCCTGCGGCCCCGACTCGGAGATCTTCCTCTGGACCGGCGACACCCCGCCGCGGTCGACCCCGACCCGGGACGACCGCTGGGTGGAGGTGTGGAACCACGTGATGATGCGTCACCGCCGGCTCGACGACGGCTCGCTCGTGCCGCTCCCCCAGCGCAACGTGGACACCGGACTCGGCCTGGAACGGCTCTCCTCGCTGCTCCAGGGCCGCTCCTCGGTCTTCGAGTGCGACGTCTTCGACCCCTGGCGCCGCCTGGTGCCGCCGCTGTGGCAGCTGGACGAGCCGTCCCTGCGCCTGGTCTGCGACCACCTGCGCTCGTCGGTCGTGGTGATCGGCGACGGCGTCCGCCCCGGCACCACCGGCCGCGGCTACGTGCTGCGCCGCCTGGTCCGCCGGGTGCTCACCGTCCTGCGCCGCGACGACCCCCAGCGCCGGCTCGGGGACCTGCCGCCGGAGCTGGTGCGGCACACCCTGGACCGCTTCGGCCAGGACGTGGACCCGGAGTCGGTACGCCGGGTGCTGCTCGACGAGGAGCAGCGCTTCGACCGCCTGCTGGAGCGCGGCCGCCGGCTGCTCTCCCGCCCCCGCTTCCGCGGCCCGCTCGGCGAGGACGACCTCCGCTACCTCCACGACACCCACGGCCTGCCGCGCGAGCTGGTCCTCGAACTGCGGTCGCAGTGACGGACGGTGGCGGGGGCGGGACGGTCGGCAGTACCGTTCCGGCCCCGGCACCGCTCTCCGCCTCCCACCGGTCGCCGACCGGACCTCGCTCGGCGGCCCTGGTGGATCGGGCTGGTGCATGTAAGGTAAGTCGACTTTTCGGGGGGCGGGGGAAACGGAACGTGGTTCAGGACGAGTGTGCGCCGACGCGGCTGCGGTTCAGCCTGCTGGGGCCGATCGGCATCGAGGCCGACGGACGGGCCGTGCCCGCGGGCCCGCCCCAGCAGCGGGCCGTGCTGGCGGCGCTGCTGCTGCGGGCCGACCGCCCCGTCACCCTGCACGAGCTCGTCGACGCGCTGTGGGGTGCCGAACCGCCCTCGTCCGCCGTGATGGTCCTGCGCACCTACGCCTGGCGGATCCGCCAGCGGCTGGCCGGCCCTGACGGCGGCGGACGCGACGCTGGCGGCACCAGCACCGGCGTGACCGGCCCCGACGGCGGTACGCCCGTGGCACAGCTGCTCAGCTCGGTGGGCGACGGCTACCGGCTGTCCGTACCGCCGGAGTCCGTGGACGTCCACCGGGCCGAGCGGCTGGCCGCCACCGCAGCCCGCGCCTGGCGCAAGGGGCGGCGGAAGGAGTGCGCCACGCTGCTCACCGAGGCGCTCTCCCTGTGGCAGGGGGAGCCGCTGGCCGGCGTGCCCGGGCCGCTCGCCGAGGCCGAGCGCTCCCGCCTCGCCGAGCTGCGGCTGACCCTGACCGAGCAGCGCTTCGCCGCCGAGCTCGCCCGCGGCCGGCACCACGCCCTGGTGTCCGACCTCACCGCGTTCGTCCAGCAGCACCCGCTGCGCGAGCAGAGCTACGGCTTCCTGATGCGGAGCCTGTACGCCGCCGGCCGACAGGCGGACGCGCTCGCCGTCTTCGCCCGGGCCCGGCGCACGCTGGGCGAGGAGCTGGGGATCGACCCCGGCCCGGAGCTGTGCGGGCTGCACGGCCGGATCCTGGCCGGCGACCCGGGCCTGCTGGCACCCGCCCCGGCGGCGGTCCTCACCCCGGAGCCGGAGGGCGTCGTCCGCCCGGCCCAACTACCGCCGGACATCTCCGACTTCAGCGGCCGCACCGAGGCCGTCCGGCAGCTCGCCGAAGGCCTGACCGGAGCCGACCGGTCCGTCCTCGGCGTGGCCTCGATCAGCGGCATGGGCGGCATCGGCAAGAGCACGCTGGCCGTCCGGGTCGCCCACCAGGTCCGCGACCACTACCCCGACGGCCAGTTCTACGCCGACCTGCGCGGCACCAGCGGCGAACCGGCCGACGCCGCCGCCGTCCTGGGCAGCTTCCTCGGCGCACTCGGCGTCGCCGCCGCCGACCTGCCGCGCGGCGTCGAGGACCGCTCCCGGCTGCTGCGCAGCCTGCTCGACGGCCGCCGGGTCCTGCTCCTGCTCGACGACGCCCGCGACCTCGCCCAGCTGCGCCCCCTGCTGCCCGGCTCCGGCGACTGCGCGGTGATCGTCACCGGCCGCACCCGGGTCCCCGGCCTGTCCTCCCGTGCCCACCTCGACCTCGACGTGTTCGCCGTCGACGAGGCCCTGGACCTGCTGCGGCAGGTCATCGGCGGACCGCGGGTGGCGGCCGAGCCCGCCGCAGCCGACGAGGTGGTCGGCCTCTGCGGCCGGCTGCCGCTCGCCGTGCGGATCGTCGCCGCCCGGCTGGCGGCCCGACCCCGCTGGGCGCTGGCCCGGCTGGTCACCGCGCTCACCGACGAACGCCACCGGCTCGACCAGCTGCGCGTCGGCGGCCTCGCCGTGACCACCGTGTTCGAGCTCGGCTACCGGCAGCTCAACGGCGTCCAGGCGTACGCCCTCCGCACCCTCGCCCCCTTCACCCGGCCGACGATCGCCCTGGACGCGGCGGCGGCCGCGCTCGGCCTGGGCCCGGAGGACGCCGAGGAGGTATTGGAGTCCCTGGTGGACGCGGCCCTGCTGGAGTCGCCGCAGCCCGGCCGGTACCGCTACCACGAACTGCTGCGCAACTACGCCGAGCAGCGGCTGCTCCCGCACGAACGGCCGCCGGTGGCCGCCCGGCTGCTGCGCTTCCTGCTGGCGGGCGCCGTCGCGGCGTTCCAGCGGGCGGTCCCGGGGGATCCGGTCGGCACCACCTTCACCGTCGCGGGCGCCGCCCGCTTCGCCGACCTGGCCGGGGCCAGGGCCTGGGTGGTGCGGGAGTTCGACGGCATCGCCCACGCCGTCGGCGCGGCCGTGCGCTCCGCCCCCGACCCCGCGCTGCTCGACGTCGCCGCCGATCTGCTGGTCGCGTGCAGCGCCTTCGGCCGGGACATCTCCTCAACCCTGCTGGGTTCGGTCGCCCGCGAGGCCGCCGAGGCCGCCGAGTCGCTCGGCCACCACCGGGCGGCCGGCCGGGCCCGCTTCGTCTGCGGCAACGTGGCCGTCCAGGCCACCCGGCTCGACGAGGCCCGCGAGCACACCACCCGGGCCGCGGACTCCTGCCGACGCGCGGAGGACACCGTGATCCTCCGGCAGACCTGCAACGACCTCGGCGTCATCGCGCTGTTCCAGCAGCGGAACGCCGACGCGGTGCGCAACTTCGACCAGGCCCTCGCGCTGGCCCGCCTCCTCGGCCACCGCTCCGGGGCGCTCGCCACCGCCCTGAACGCCGCCGTCGCCCGGCTGCGCAGCGGCGCCGCCGAGGAGGCGGTGGCGATCTGCGACGAGGAGCTGCTGGCCCTGCGGGACGTCCCCGACAGCCACGGGACCGCCCACGCGCTCGGGATCCGCGGCCGCGCACTGCACGAACTCGGCCGCCACGACGAGGCCCTGGCCACCTACCAGGAATGCCTGGAGCTGTGCCGCACGGCCGGTCTGCCCCGCCAGGAGGCGATGGCCCGCTACCGGCGCGCCGACACCCTGCGGGTGACCGGCCGGCCCGCCGAGGCCCTGACGGAGGCCCGGGCGGCGGTGACCCACCTGGAGGGCGCGCGCGACGGCGAACGCGACCTGGCCTACGCCCTCCAGATCCTGGCCCGAACCGAGGCCGGCCTCGGCGACCGCGCGGCGGCCGAGGAGCACGCGGCCCGGGCGTACGCCTCGCTGGCCGCCCTGGGACTGCCGGAGGCGGCGGACGCCCGGGAACTCCTCGACCGGCTGCGCTCCGAGGTCTGAGCGGCGGACCCCCCGGGGATCCGCCGCGGTCGGGGCCGGGCGGCTCAGAGCTGCCCGCCGGACGGCAGCGGCCTGGAGGCGATGGTGTTCCACTCGCTGGTGTCGTCGATGTGCGCCCTGGGGTCACCGTTCACGCCGGCCGGGGCCGCCGCCCCGGGCTGGAGCGTGACGGCCGACACCGACGCCGACACCGACGCCGACAGGGCGGAACCCTCCGCCGCAGCCGGAGCGGCCGGGGCGGCCTGTGCGGCCGTAGCCGCGAGCAGCACGGCGCCGGTGGCGAGGCCCAGCAGGGTTGCGGCGCGCTTGGCGGCGTTCGGAACACGGTTCATGGGGGACTCCAGTTCGTTGCGGAGGCAGTTGCGCTGGCCCACCGGAGTGTGTGCCGACTCGGTGAGCTTCGCAGCCGCCGATAGACAAATGATCAACGCACCCTCGCGGGCGTCCCGCAGGGGCCAGGGTCTGGACGAGTAGTTCCGAGGTTGGGTCAGCGGTCGTAGGCGATCAGTGAGCGGGCGACTGGTCGGCCGGTGGTGCGGTTGTGCCAGATCGCGCAGGTCAGCGCCAGCAGCCGCTGGCCGAATCGTGTGTGTCGTTCGAGGCCGAGCCGGCCCTTGAGGGTGTCGTGGACGGACTCGATCAGCTGACGGACGGACTTCGGCAGGCCCTCGCCAGGACGGGAGTCCGGTCGCGGTAGGAGGGCCGCAGCAGCCCGATGCCGTACTGGTCGAGGAAGCGGTCGAGTTCGGCGGAGACGTAGCCCTTGTCGGCGAGGATCAGCAGGCCGGGCCGCTCGCGGGCGAGCTGGGGTTCTACTCGTCTAGCTGGAACCGTTCCGGGCTACGTGCGCGTGCCGGGGCCGGCGGGCTGCCTGATGACGGCCCGGCAGGCACGCAGCAGTGCCTCGTCGTACTCGATGCCGTCGCAGAAGCCGCCGCTGCGGCGGGTGAGGGCGAGTTCGGCGCGGACCCGGGGCAGGGCGGGCGCGGCGGCGGGGCCCATCCGCTGCAGGCACTCCAGGACGTGGCGGGCGGTCGAGTCGTTGCTCTCCCACCCCCGCAGCAGCACGGGCAGGACGACGGCGGCTTCGGCCGGGCCGGCGATGTCGTGGATCGCGGCGGCGGCGTGCGTGCGGGTCCAGGCATGTCCGGCGTCCAGCAGCTGCCGCAGGCGGGGCAGGGCCGCTGCGGCCGACGCCCCGATCCGGCCGAGGGCGTCCGCGGCCTGGTGGCTGTCGGTGTCGACCAGAGCGGTCCGCTGCGGCACGGCATCGGCGGGGTCACCCTCGATGTGCCACAGGGCCGTCACCGCCGCGAAGCGCAGCTGCGGGTCGTCGGCGTCGGTGAGCGGGCGGACCGCCCCCAGCGCGGGTGCGGCACCGCTGCCGAAGGCGCCGAGCACGCGGAGGGCCGCGGCGGCGGTGCGGCACTGCTCCTGCTCGACTGCCGTGCTGAGGGCCGTGACGAGAGCGAGCACGGCCGCCGGGTCGCCGAGCCGGCCGAGAGCGCCCATCAGCCCGGTCGCGGACCCCCAGGGCGAGGAGAAGTCCGCGTCGGCCAGACGACGGGTCAGCCTCGGCAGCAGCTCCCCGGCGGCCTGGGGCAGGTGCCCGGCGGCCCGCACGGCCCGCCAGTCGTCGACGCCGGTGTCGAGCGCCGTCAGCAGGCCGGGCAGGGCCCGCTCGTCGCCGAGGCCCGCCAGCGCCGTGACCACCTCCTGGTGGGGCGCAGCCACTCGGCACGCGCGCGGTAGAAGTGAGGGGCGAGGCGACGTTCGATACGTTCGACGGTCGATTCGGCGGCTCGGTGCCTGCCTCGGGTGTCGGGTTCCTTCGGGGGCGGAGGTGATCGGCCCCCGCCCGTTCGGGGCGGAGGCCGGATCGGACGGCTAAGCCGCTTCTTCGGGGATCAGTTTCGGGTGTCTATGCTCCGAAGGTCTCGGGCTGCCATTCGAGGCAGGTCGGCTGCCTCCCGCCCGAGATGAGGAACTCCTTCACCGCTTGGCGCAGGAGAGGGATTGGAATCTCTGAATGGTCGGCGAACTGGGTCGTATTCCACACGAAGTGGTATGTGGGTTTGGTTCGGGTTTCCGGTGATCCCAGGGAGGTAAAGTTTCCGTTCGCATCCATGTAAGAGACGAGCCCGAGCCCGAGGCTCTTGCTTGCGCAGACCATGAGCTGATGATCGGGGAACCCCAAAGCTGTCACCTCCCGATCCTGCGAGTACACCTCGGCAAGGGTGTTGTAGTCGGATTCGCCATCCAGTAGATCGTCGATGAACGCATCCACCTCATCCAGGCTGGTGATAACGACTGGATTCTTTCCGTGCCCCTTCCTGTATCTGGCCTGAATGCTCTTTGCATCCCCCGCAACAGGGATTACCTTGTAGTTTGACTTAATGCCCTCTACTGGCATGTCTGCTTCCACGTCGCCTTGTTCTTTCCGTACGCCCTGCTCCGCCAGCCGTCTGGGCACTTCGGATCGGGCCAGTGCACCAGCAGGTCCTTGTCTCCCAACAGATAGTCAAGCACCGCATCACACCCTAGCAGGGCATCGTCACAAGGGCCTCCCTTGTGATTAATAGCAAGTTCCGCCATCGTGATGTTTTCTTCGTACATCCTGGCCACAAACTTCTGCTCCACGTCTGTGGCACGCACGGAGGTGGCATTACCCAAAGGGACTCCTCCCTCCTTGAGCTTCGCATTCACCCAGTCGGCAAACCTTTTATCATCCACATTGTCGATACCGCTTTGCAGGTTATACCCGTTCCTGTTTCCGCCATCGCCTCTGGCAAAGCCCGTTGTCCATTGCCCGTCCTTCCGTTCCGGAAGCTTGGACTTCGCGGCCTGAACCAGGGGATCGAAACAGTTGTCGTTGTGGACGAGTACAGGTGTTTCGTCGGCCAGGACGTAGTACGTGTGGAGTTCTTCGACCGTCAGGTTGTAGGCAGCCTGCAGATCGGTCCTGTGTCGGACTTCCGAGACCGTCGCCGTAGATCCGGTAGGGGTTCGCAGCCGGTCGCCGGCGGCGAGGTCGGCGGCTTCGACCCAGTCGTGTTTGTTCTCGGCCCAGAAGGGATGCCGGTCGGTTGCGGTCAGGCTGCCGCTCTTGGTCTCGCCGGCAATGGTCAGGTCGGTGAAATCGCGGTCGTCCGGGGAGTGGATGAGCCGCTCGACTGTTTCAGGCGACGTGTCGCCCGTGACCGGGTCGGTGGCAAGGACCTTGTCTCCGAGTCTGACCTCTTCGATGGACTTGCTGCTGCCGTCGCCCATGAGGACCCGGGTGCCGGCGGGGAAGCTGTTGGGAATCGTCGGGCACGACGTGGGAACTCGGGTGACCAGCTTCTTGATGAACTCGGCGGCCTTGTCGCCATAGTTCCCGAACTTCTTCGCCCACTGGCCGAACTTGGCGACGGCAACACCGTCACCGATGAACGGGATCGCGCCGATGCAAGAGGTGATGGCTTCGGCGGTACGGCCTTCGACCGCGTAGTAGGCGCAGTTGATGAGGTCGGCGATGTCGGCGAGGCCGGGGGCAATCATTCCGCCGGCGCCTCCGATGATGTCGAGGGTGAGGTGGACGCTCTCGGAGAAGATGTGGTAGAGGGCATTGAGGCTGTCGTTGTCCTCCTTCTGCTTCTTGATCTCCTCCTCGATCGCCGCTACCTGGTCCTGCTTCTGCTTGGCTGCCAGTTCGTCTGCGGCTTGCTGTGTCTTGTCGTGCAGTTTGCGGAGTTCTTCCGCCTTCTGACGGTCCTCTTCGAGCTTTGCGAGCCTGGCCTTCTCCTCCGCGGCGAGTTTGTCCTCGTAGTTGGCGTGGGCGTCGTCGGCGGCGTCCTGGGCTGCTCTGGCGTCCTTGCCGGCGGCCATTGCGGAAGCGCGGGCTTCTCGGGCCGATTCGTAGGCGTTCGCCGCCGCCCACTTCGCCAGTGACGCCGACTGGGCGGCACGCCTGGACGAGTTCACGGCACTGGCCGCGTCCCGCTTGGCGGAGGCCTGGGCCGTGTTCGCGCTCTTGGCGGACTGGGCGGCGTTGGTAGCGCTGGTCTGGGCCGCTTCGACGGCGGTTTGGGCCTTGGTGACGTGGTCGGCCGCTGTGTTGGCGGACTGCTGGGCGGTGTTGGCGAAACCGGCGGCTTCGTTGGCTGCCCCGCGGGCGATGGCCGCGACGCGCTGGGCTTCCGCGGCGTTCTTCTGCGCGGTGGCGGCGGCCGCGGTGGCCTGGGCGATGAGAGCGGTGACGTCCGCGACGTGGACGGCGGTCAGCTGGTCCTTGCGCTGGGCGGTGTACTGCTCTTCGGCAACGAAGGCGCGCAGTTGGAGGACGGGGGCCTCAAGCGCAGTTCGTGCGGCAGCCTTGAGCTCGGGTTGAGTGGTTGGGGCGTCGGCGAGCCGGGTGGTAGTGAGTCGGTCGTCCGCCGCCTGGGCGTCGGCGAGGCCCTTGTCGAGGAAGTCGCGCAGCGCTGCGGGGGTGTTGGTCCGCAGGGCGGCGTCGCCGGCGGCCCTGACAGCGGGGCCCGCCTTGTCGATGAGGCGGGTGATGGTCAGCCGGTTGTTGGGCGCGGCGGCCTCGTACTGACCGGCGGAGAGGAAGGCTTCGATCGTTGCAGTGTCGCCCTGGAGCGCGGTGTAGGCGGCGGCCCGGACGGCCTGGTTCTCGGAGTCCGTGTAGATCTGTGTAGCGCGCTCGCGGGCGTCGTGTTCTTCACCCGCCCGTCGTCCCGTCTTCAGGTAAGAGAAGACCGCGGTGTCGGGGCCGGTCAGGGCTGCTTCGGCCGCCTCGGATCCCCAGGTCCCGGAGATCTTGCGGGACAGGAGGGCGAGTTTACGGCCGTCGGTGGCGACCTGTTGCGGGGTGGTACCGGGCTGGCTGACGGCCTGCGCGAGACGGTCTGCCTCGGTTCTGGCCTTCTTGACCTCCTGGCGGGCCTTGTCGGTCTCCGCTTGTTTGTCCGCCTCGTCGGCGCTGGCCTTGCGGGCGGTCTCGACAGCGGTCGCGGTGCGGTTGGTCAGGTCCTCGGCCTCCGTACGGCGGGCCAGCTCCTGTACGTCGCCGGCCTTGTCGACCGCGGCCTGTGCGTCCGTGGCGAAGCCGGAGGCCGCGTTGGCGTGGTCGGTCGACTCCTGGGCAGCGTTGGAACTTTGTCCGGCCCGGTCGGCGGCATCCCGGGCTGCCTGGGCCGCTGCGGAGGCGTGCGTGGCGGCTGAGGTCAGCAAGGTCATCGCTGCCTCAGCCTGGCCAGCGGCTTCGCCGGCCAGCTTCTGTGAGGCGGTGGCGGCACGACCTGCTTCCGCGGCCTGACGGCGGGTCGCCTCCGCGGCGCGCTTGGCCTTCGCAGACTGGCCGCCGGCGCTGTCCGCGTAGGCACCGGCCTGGGAGGCGGAACCGGCCGCAGCGTCCGCGTTGCCCCTGGCGCTGGTGGCGGCTCCGGCCGCATCCTTGCTGTTCGAGGCGGCCCTCTTCACCTCGACGAGCGTTGCCTTCGCATCCACCGCAAGCTTTGCCGCCGCGTCCGCCTCATCGGCGGCCACTCGGGCCTCGTGGGCCTTGCTTGCATCACCGGCGGCGGCGGAAGCGGCCGTTCGGGCCCTGGCAGCGGCCCGCTGGGCCCCGGCTGCGGCGGCGGCCGCGTTCGAGGCTGCGTAGGCTGTGGCGCGGGCGGAGGCATTGGCCGCGCGCGCGGCCGTGATCGCCGTTTTCGCCGCATCACCCGCCCGCTCCGCAGCCGTTGCCGCGTTGTTCGCGGCAGCCGTGGCCTTGGCCGTGTCACTGCCCGCAGCCTGAGTCTCGGCCACCGCTCGGGCAGCGTCCTCCTTTGCCCTCTGCGAGTTGTAGACCGCCTTGTCCTTGGCCTCGATCGCCGCTGAGGTTTCCTGAGCAGCCTGCGCCCCGGCGTCCTTCGCCTGCTGGGCCAGCTGTGCGATGCTGGCGCGTTCCTGGTCGCGGCTCTGTGCGATGTACTGGCCGACCTTGAGAAACTCCCGGACGTCCTCGATCGTGCCGTTGAGCGCGACCCTGGCTGCCGCCTGGGTGTTGGCGCCGCCGGCGCTGAGGACCTGGACGAGTTTGACCCGGTCGTCCGTGTCCTTGGCCTTAAACTGCCCCTCCGTCAGAAACTGTTGGACGTCGTCGGTGGAGCCCCGCAGGGCGGCGTCACCGGCGGCTTGCAGTCCGCGGCCTGTCCCGGTGGCGGGGTCGATGATCCGGGTCGTCCAGAGGCGCTGGTCTGCGGCCAGCGCCTGCTGCCAGCCGCTCTGCAGAAAGGTCTTCAGCTCGGCCGCGGAGCCGTCGATGGCCTTGCCCGCGGCGTCGCGGACCTTAGGTCCTCCGAGACTAGCGATCTGGGTGGCCGCGAGCAGGTCGTCGGCGTGCTCCGCTCCGGCAAGGTCGTTCTCCAGGAACCGCTTCACGTCCCGGTCGTCGCCGGCGAGCGCGACCTCGGCGAGCGTGTGGACACTGGGGCCGCCCTTGAGCCAGGCCCGGAGCACTCGTTCACGGTCACTCAGCTGGACCTGTTCGCCGACCTGTTCAGCGGCGACGGCATCGGGCAGCCCGGTTCCCAGCAGGCCGGTCACCATGGCGATCGGCAGCAGGCTCAGGAAAAGCCTGCCCAGCAGCGGTCTGTCCCGCCTCCCGCCCCGGCGTGAGCGGGATATCGAGTGGTACACCAAAACCTCCCCTTCAACGTCGGCCGAGTCTCGGCCGCGACGGGGAGTTTACCCAGATATTACGCCACAACAGTAAGCATGCTGACCAGCCTTCTCAAGGTATGCAGAGAGCAATCATCCTGCCGTTCATGAGACGTAGTTGGAGGCCGGCTGAGGCTCCGGCAGGTGGATTGTTCCACATAAATCATGACATTCATCCTGGTAGCCACAGGTTCGCGGTTGTAGCACTCTTGGTCCTTCTGGTTCGATGGGGCGGATTCAGCCCGAGATTCAAAGGGGGGTTGGGCTCCAATCTGCCGCCCAATGATTTTCTGACGAATCATCAGGAGTGATGACTGATGGGCAAGGTAGGCCAGCTCATCAAGATCTTTTACATTCGCCACGTCAGGCAATCTGTGATCAAAAGAGAGGGATAGTTATGGCAAACCCTGTGTGCTGGCGGGTTGCCGCCGGTGCCGTCGCCCTGGCGGCGACGCTCGGCGCCACCGCACTCGCTTCCGCCGGAACCACTCCAGCGGACAACTCGGCCGCGCCCCCGGTGGTGGAAGACTTCAGCTACCCGGGTTCGGCCCCGTTCAGCAACGTCAAGCTGCTGCGCGGCGACGGCCACATCCTGCTGTCGGACTGCGCCGTCGACGATCAGATCAAGATATTGAGCATGGACCTGCCCAACGAGAGCGGCAACCAGATCTGCTTCCGCGCAACCACCAACACCGGCTACCTCACCATGGAGGTACCGAACGTGATCCGGATCCGGACGGACGACTACGCGGTCAGCGCCAAGCTCACCAGCGAGGGCGTCTCCCAGACCATCGACGTCGCCAAGGGCTCTGGCGGCGCCAGCGTCGGAATCGGCAGCGGTACCGGCACCGGCAAACCCGCCGCGCTCCTCGAACTGCGCGTCATCGGCTGACCCCCGCCAGAGAGCCCCGCTCACCCTTCCCCATGGAGCCCACGTGATCCACACCCCCCTCGCCAAGGCGCGAAAGACGGGCCATGCGGCACTGCGCCGGTGGCCAGCCATCGCCGTCGCCGCTGCCGCAACTCTCGTCGGCGCGACCGTATTCGCGGCGGCCGACACCACGCCGCCACCTTCCGACAACTCCACCGCGCCCTCGGCCGTCGAGGACTTCAGCTACCCCGCCGCCGCTTCCATCACCCGCGTCAAGCTGGTGCGCGGCGACGGGCACATCCTGCTCAGCGACTGCGCCAAGCCCAGCCAGATCCAGGTCTGGACCCGCGCTCCGGGCAACCCGGACAACAAGATCTGCTTCACCGCCACCGGCGCGACGGGATCGCTTGTCTTGCAGCTGCCCGACGTGTTCGGGGTCCAGACCAGCGGCCGTGCCGTCCGGGTCGCCCTCACCGCCGGGACCGCCTCACAGACCCTCGATGTCCCCAAGGACGGCTTCAAGGGCGTCGGCGAGGGCCTCGGCAGCGCCCCGACCAACGTCGTCGAGCTGACCGTCACCGGCTGACGCCCCCAAGCCCCCGAGTCTTCCCCTCCGACAGGAATTCCAATCAATGTCTCACCAGCCTTCGCCCCGCTCCTGGCGCACGAACACGGTCGCAGTCGCCGTGGTCACCGGCGTGCTGACCCCGCTCCTCGCCGCTCCGGCCAGCGCCGTGGCCGGAGCCTCGGCGGCCGACGGCTCCTATGCCTACACCGCCCGGCTCGCCATCGGTGACAACGTGCGTGCCTGCACGGGGGCCCTCGTGGACCGGTACTGGGTGCTCACCGCCGCGTCCTGCTTCGCCGACGACCCCGCCCAGCCCCAGGCGCTCGCGGCCGGGGCGCCGAAGTGGAAGACCACCGCGGCCATCGCCGGCAAGAGCGTCGACGTCGCCGAGCTGGCGCCCCGCCAGGACCGCGACCTCGTCATGGCCCGCCTGGCCACCCCGGTCACCGGCATCACCCCGCTCCCCATCGCCACCACCACGCCCACCGCCGGGCAGAGCGTGCGGGTGAACGGCTACGGGCGCACCAAGGACGAGTGGGTGCCGGACAAGCCCCACACCAACGCCTTCACCCTGGACACGGTGAGCACGGGCGGGATCGGTATCACCGGCACCGGGGGCGCCGCGGTCTGCAAGGGAGACACCGGCGCCCCCACCATCCGCGAGGCCAACGGCAAGGCCGAACTCGTCGCGGTGGCCTCGCGTTCCTGGCAGGGCGGCTGCCTCGGGGTCCCCGCCTCCGAGACCCGCACCGGGGCCTACAGCACGCGCGTCGACGACATCGCCGGATGGATCCAGCAGATCCTCACCCTGACGCCGGACAACCGCACGGCCACGGTCTACGAGCCGGCGGCCCAGACCTCCGAGGTCTTCCAGCTCAGAAGCGACCGGCAGATCTACGGGTCGTCCTTCAAGTCCGGCAGCACGGGTTGGAGCCCGTGGCAGCTCCTGGCCCCCCGCGAGTTCGTCAGCGGCCCCACCGCCGTCTACCACGCCGACAAGAACGCCACCGAGGTCTTCGCGATCGGCACCGACCAGCAGGTCTACCACTCCTGGCACACCCCCGGCTCGAACACCTGGGCCGACTGGCAGCTCCTCACCCCCGGCAAGGTCATCGGCCCCCTGCAGGCCGTCTACCACGCCGACAAGAACACCATCGAGGTCATCGCGCTCGGTGACGACCAGCAGATCAAGCATGCCTGGTACACCACCGGCGAGACCTCCTGGAGCGGCTGGAGCCTGGTAGCGCCCGGCAAGTTCACCACGCTGAACGCCCAGTACGTCGGCGACCGCCGCACCAGCCAGATCTACGCCATCGGCGACGACGGGCAGATCTACCAGTCCTACTACACCACCGGCGCCACCGGCTGGACCCCGTGGCGGCTCCTGGCCCCCGGCCGGTACATCGCGCTCAGCAGCGTCTACCAGGCCGACAAGAAGACCATCGAGGTCGTCGCACTCGACGACAACCGGCAGATCAAGCACGCCTGGTACAGCGATGCGACCTGGACCTGGAGCAACTTCCAGCCCATCGCCGCCGGCACCTTCACCGCGCTCAGCAGCGTCTACCAGGCCGACAAGAACACTATCGAGGTCGTCGCACTCGACGACAACCGGCAGATCAAGCACGCCTGGTACACCACCGGCTCCACCGGCTGGAGTTCCTGGACCCCCGTCGCGCCTGTGGCCCCCGGCAAGTTCGCCACCGTTCCCACCACGCTCTACCACGCCGACAAGAACACCGTCGAGACCATCGCCGTCGGAGACGACCAGCAGGTCTACCACGCCTGGTACACCACCGGCACCTCCGCTTGGAGCCCCTGGACCAAGCTCCCGTAACAACCTCGACACCCGTCCTTGCCCGCCCGTGACCCGGCGGGCAAGGACGCCATCGGAGACGGTCTCCAGAACAGGGGCCAGGCGAACTCGCCCGCCCCGCCCCAGGAGCGGTCCTACTCCCGCTGCTTCGCCGCCTCGCCGGTCCAACTCGGTGCCGGGCCGCTGGCCGCCCCGGCCGCGGACGGATGGGCGCGGTGGCGAGGGCCTGGGCTACTGGGCCCCGACCGGCACGTCACCGCCTGACCCGCCTTTTCAATCCCCATTCATCTGACGGGAATTCCAAGCAATGTCTCACCAGCCTTCGCCCCGCTCCTGGCGCACGAACACGGTCGCAGTCGCCGTGGTCACCGGCGTGCTGACCCCGCTCCTCGCCGCTCCG
>NZ_JBHZCY010000030.1:48334-77261 GCF_042786665.1 Kitasatospora sp. NPDC059146
CCTGGCAGGGCGGCTGCCTCGGGGTCCCCGCCTCCGAGACCCGCACCGGGGCCTACAGCACGCGCGTCGACGACATCGCCGGATGGATCCAGCAGACCGTGTCCGTGTGGGGTGTCAAGGTCGACTACTCCTCCGCCGTCGTGAACTCCGTGTACAACCCGGACACCAGGACGGCCTACATCTTCGCCCTGGGCACCGACGGGGTCCTCGCCTACAACTCCAAGACCGAGAACCAGGATTGGAGCGGCTGGTCGACCCTGGAGAGGTGGCAGTTCGCCGGCATCCCCTCCACCGTCTACAACCCCGCCACCAAGACCCTCGAGCTCTTCGCCGTCGGCAAGGACGGCAAGCTCTGCCGCAACCACTGGGACCCGGACGCCAAGAAGTGGACGGGCTGGGCCGCCCTGCCCGGCATCTCCAACCTCAAGGCCAACCCCGTCGCCGTGTTCAACCCCTCGAACCGGACCGCGGAGGTGTTCGCCCTGACCACCGACGGCTACATGGCCCACTCCTACAGCGACAACGGCAAGCCCTGGGACGACGTCCGCCCCCACGGCGACTGGCAGTTCAACGGCACCCCCACCGCCGTCTACAACGCGGCCGCCGATGCCGTCGAGCTCTTCGACACCACCAGCCGCAACGAACTCGGCCACCGCTACTGGGACAACAAGACCAAGTCCTGGAGCGACTGGGGCGTCATCAGCGGCCCCGGCGTCACCGGCAGCCCCACCGCCGTCGTGAACCCCGCCAACAACAGTGCCGAGGTCTTCGTCACCACCACGAACGGCACCATGGCCCACAGCTACAGCCTCAACGGCTCCCGCTGGAACGACGTCACCACCATGAGCGACTGGCAGTTCAACGGCACCCCCACCACCGTCTACAACCCCGCCGCCAACTCCGTCGAACTCTTCGCCGTCCGCACCAACGGCCAACTCGGCCACGCCTACTGGGCCCCCGACACCAAGAAGTGGAGCGGCTGGAGCACCATCAGCGACTGGAAGTTCTCCGGCACCCCCTCCGCCACCTACAACGCCTACACCAACACCCTCGAACTCTTCGCCACCGGCACCAACGGCACCATGTCCCGCGCCACCTACCGCGACAACAAGTGGCTCACCTGGGAAACCATGCCCGGCTGGACCTTCGCCACCACCGCCTGAACCACCCCCCCCGGTGGCCGACGACAGAACAGCCAACGAAGAGTAGAAGCACGAGATAGTGGCATGGGCCCGCCGCGGGCCCATGCCACTCGTTCCCTGCAAACAGCTCAGGGCCTGCCGGATCTTGGCCAGGAACGTGCCGGGTCATCCGTTCCTTCGGCCCCCGGTCGCCGGCGGCGGCGCGGCACCGGGCGAACACGCCGGCGGCCAGGGTCCACTGCTGGCCGCCAACGTGCTGCGACTACTGTTCCTGCGCGGCTGCGGCCGCCTGGGCCTGGCCGACTCGTCCGTCCCCTACGACGACCACGTACTCGACCTGATGCTCGTGATCCTGAGCGAAGGCCCCCGGTCCGCACCGCCGGGTCCTGCGCGCCCTGGTGCCCGACCAGCAGCCGGAGGACTGGCTGCCGGGATACGGCCTCGACCCGCTGGCCGCTGAGCTGCCCGAGGACGACGGGGCCCAGGTGCTGGTCTACCGGGGCGGCCAGCCCGGGATGACGCTGGCCGCGGCCGCCAAGCGTGGCCCGGCCGCCCTGGCCGCCGCCGACCGCTACCTCCAGCTGCACCGGCTCGGCCCCGACCGGTACGGGGCCGGCAGCCACCTGTAAATCTCGGCGCCGATGCGGCCAGGACCAGGCCGCCGAGCTCGGCGGCCTGGTCGTTCACTGGCGGATAACACCTATACCTGGCCCGATATGTTCTCGGCCTCACGCGCGGTCCGAGCGCGTCGTCGACGTTCGGGCCAGTGGTAGCCGAGCTGATCGGCAAATTGCTTCGAACCTCCGCAGACCTCGGCGACCTCTCGGGGATCCTCGGCCGCGAGTACAACCCCAAGGAGAACTGCACCCCCTCCTGCCGGCGCGCCGCGGAGTTCACCTGCACCTGTACCTGCCTGGCGAAGTTCCACGGCGACGGACGCTGGATGAAAGGGCTGCGCATCGTCGAGGAGCTCGACACCAGCCGTGACAGCGCCGCCTGGCACTGGATGATCTTCGCGTTCGAGGAGTGACGGCCAGCCGCCGGGCCGAGCCGGAGACGCCATTGGCCGCCTCCGGTCTCAGCGTCTCCGGGCCAACCGGGGACGGCGTGCAGGTCTCTTCTCGCGGTACGGCGTTCACTCGCGGATGATGCCGTCGACGGGGTCGAGGCGGATCGTCCTGCCGTCGGGGGCGTGCCAGCGGCCGGTCCGCGGGTCGTGCGGGACCAGGGCGACGTCGCGCAGCGCGGGGATGTCCTGCCACGGGGCCGGCGGGTGGGTGTCCGCTCCGGCGCCGGTGAGCCAGGTCGACCGGACCTGGACGGTGGAGAGGACGACGGTGCGGACGTCGTCCTTGCCCGGGTGGTGGGGCAGCTTGGCCGGGCCGTCGGCGGTGACGAAGGCGACGGTCCAGCCGTCGCCGTCGGGCCACACAGGCAGGATGCGCTTCGACTCACCGCCCAGACGCGTGACCGCGAGATCCGGGTCCAGGGCGGAGGTCAGCGGGTACAGGTCCTTGACCCGGTCCGGCGCGGGGATCATCACCATGTCGGCTGCCGAGGCCTGGGCCTGCTCCCTCGCCAGGCGCCGCGCGTCGTCGGCGTCCATCCGGGCCGGGTCCCAGGCCGCGTCGTACACGCCGGCGATCAGGCCGGGGACCGCAGCAGGGATCGCGATCGGCCCCTCCAGCCCGCGGAGCGCGTCACAGGTCCGGCGCAGCAGTGAGGTGTCGTAGACGTCGCCCCAGCTGGGGGCGGGCAGGCCGTCGGGCGGGGACAGGACGACCAGCCGAGGGGCCGGCGCCCAGGCCGGGCGTGGGTGGTCGTGCCGGTGGCAGCGCCCGGCGCGCTGCAGGAGCAGGCTCATCGGGGCGAGGTCGGAGACGACCAGGTCGAAGTCCCAGTCGAGGGACTGTTCGACGACCTGTGTCGCGACGACGACGAGCGGCCGGTCCGGGCGGGCCCCCTTCGAGCCGACCATGCCCTCGATCAGGTTGGTGCGCTCGATCCGCTGCCACATCGGAAGGCGGGCGTGCAGGAGCACGACCTGCGGGCCGTCCTCGCCCCACTGCTCGGTGAGCAGCCTCCTGGTTGCCTGGGCGTCGGCGACGACGTTGCACACCACCAGCGCGCAGCCCGTGCCGGCCGCGGCGGGCCGAAGCTCGGTCAGGATCCGGGCGGCCCGGCCTGCGGGCACCGCCGGGTCGTGGGTGTGCCGGACGGTGTGGTGGTCAACGGCGACGTCGCGTTCTCGGATGGTGGGCAGCGGCCCGTGCGCGGTGACCTTCCCGGTCCCGGCGCAGACGTGGACCCAGCCCGGGTAGGGGGAGGTGATCGGCTGCGTGTCCTTGTGGCCGGCGCCGGCCCGGTAGGCGCCGACGAGGTCGGTGGCGGTCCGCCCGGTCAGCGTCGCCGACACCAGCACGACCGGAATGCCGAGGTGGCCGCACCATTCCAGCAGCCGCTGCGTCAGCCGGTGCCCGTACGCGTCGTAACTGTGCGCCTCGTCGATGACCAGGGTCTTGCCCGACAGCCCCAGCCACCGCAGCACGTTGAACCGCACCGGCAGCGCCGCCAGTGCCGCCTGGTCCCAGGTGCCGACCGCGACGCCGGCGGCCAGTCCCCGGTGCGGTCCGCGGAGGAAGGACGCGGCCTGGGTCGACACGCAGTCGTCCGCCACGATCTCGTCGCGGTCCGGGTCGTAGTCCTCGTTCAGCCACGCCATCGAGTTCAGCAGGGTCACCGGGGTGCCGACCTCCGCGGCGCGGGCGGTGAACTTCTTCACCCGGCGCCACATCGCGTCGGTGGTCGCCATGGTGGGCAGCAGCACCGCCAGGCCGCCGGCGCTGGCCGCCGCGCCGAGGACCCGGGCGGCGAACAGCGCGGTCTCGGTCTTCCCGTCGCCGGTGGGCGCGGTGACGAGCACCAGCCCAGACCCCTCCACCAGGCCTCCGAGGCGCTGGGCGACGTCGGCCTGCAGCGGGTACGGCTTCGTGATGTCGGGGAACAGGTCGGTGAACGTCGCAGCCGGTTTCCAGGCAGGGGCCGCCAGCTGGGCGTGGGCGAGCACCCAGGGTGCGCGCTGCCGGATCCTGACGACGTGCGCGGCCAGGTCCCCGTTCCACGCCGCCAGCCGGCCCCGCACCTGCCCCGTGTTGGACGCCAGCCAGTCCGCCAGCACCACCAGCCCGGTCACCACCACCGCCGCACCCGCGGGCAACAGCCGCCCGGGTGCCGCCGGCGACCCGCAGATCCCGAACACCGCCCGGACGTGCTCCTCACGCTGCTCGGCCCAGCCGTCCCCACCCAGCCCGCGCAGCTCCTTCAACGGGTCGGCCATCGCAGCGGGCGACAGCGCCTCACCGAACACCCCGTGATGACCGCCGAGGATCTGCGCGACCTGGTGCGCCACGGACTTCCACGGCCGCTCGACCGGCGGCCACCCCAGCCCTGTGAGGATCTGCGGCAGCGCCCAATGGCTCGCCACCTGATGGGGGATCCACTCCTCGTGCATCCAGCCCGTCGGCGCCGGGTACCGCAGGTCGGCCAGCAGCCCGGCGGTACCTTCGAGGCCTCGCTGGAAGCAGTGGATGGTCTTCCCGACGTCGTGCATACCCGCCGCCAGCATCACCAGCCGCCTCGCCCGCGCCGGATCGACCCCCCAGCCACCGGCGATCAACCGACGCTGAGAAGCCGTCAGGTAGGAGTCCCACAGCCCGCCCGCGATCACCGCGGTGTCCGCCAGATGACACACCAGCGGGTACGGATCAGGCAGCCCACGACGCTTACCGGCAACTCGCGGATCGAACACCAAACTCCTCCAGATCACCGGTCTACCAACAACGTGAACACTGGCCACAGGCCACAGGCCACGGGCCACCTCCGCGCAGGCGGAGCGGACGGTGAGGTTACATACCGGGATAATCCGTACGACGGGCCACCTCCGCGCAGGCGGAGCGGACCCCTTTTTGACCTGCGACTCTCTGGCGGCTTTGCGGTTTCTTTACTCGTGGTGGGGGGCGATGCTGAGGAGGCCGGCGCCGTAGGCGAGGCCGCGGCCGATGCCGTTGGTGAGCGCGGTGTGGAGTGCCTGGTGGTCGGTGATGGTGGCGGTGCCTTCGAAGCGGCTGAGGGTGTGGCGGATCGGTCCGGTGGCGCGGTGGCCGGTGGCGGGTTCCTGGGGGATGTCGAGGATGTCGTGGAGGTCGAGGCCCGCGGTCTGGGCTTTGCGTTCCCACCAGGCGATCGCGTCCTTGCCGTGCAAGGGGGCGGGCTTGCCGCGGTTGAGGCGCCCGTCGGCGTCGCGGGTTCCGTCGCGCAGCGAGCGGGTCGGGGAGGCGTCAATGCGGTAACGGACCGTGCGGCCGTCGGCCAGCCACTCCAGCAGCGGCGCCAGGTTGCGCTGCTGGGCTGTGGCGTAGTGGTCGGGCAGGACGGTGGGGTCGGCGGCCAGGGTGGACTGGACGAGGAGGGTGGTGGCCTGGGGGGTTCGTTCGATGCGGTAGAGGACGCCCAGGCTGCGGCGGGCGGCGTCGCCGCTGGTGAGGGCGTCGGGGTACATGCTCATGATCCGCTGGTGCATGTGGCTGGTGTTGCGCAGGTCGGCTGCTGCCTCGCGGGAGCGGGGGTGGAGGCGGAGCTGGGTGAGGTGGGTCATCGGGTTCTCCGGTTGGGCGGTGTCCCCCGCGGCGGGCGGGGCCGGTGAGGCTGGGTCAGGTGCGGGTGTAGGCGGTGAGAGCGGTGATCCAGGCGGTGCCGGTGCCGGCGTGCTGGTCGGCGGTGAACGGGTGGAGGGTCTCCCACAGGGGGCGGTGGGCGAAGCGGCGGGAGCCGGTGGTGGGGAGCTGGTCGCGGACCTGGGTGAGCGGCGGGCGGCCGGTGCCGGGGTCGGTGTCGTGGACGAAGACCACCTCGGTCGCGCCCTTGCCGTCGGGTTCGCGGTGCAGCGGCAGGCGGTGGAGTTCCGCGACGGGATCGTCGGCGGCGCCGACGAGGACCGGCGCGGCCGGCGGGCAGGAGCGGCGCCCCAGGTACGGGTGCCAGACCGGGCGCCGCAGCGCCTCGGCGACCGCGGTGGTGGTGGCGGCCGGGCCGGTGACCGCGACGGTGAACGCCGCGTCGGCCAGGTACCAGCGCTCGGACTGCAGCGTGGCCTCCTTCAGCGGGCGCCGCCCGCCCGCGGCGGTGACCACGGTCCTCTCCCGCGGGTAGCCGCCGCCGACGGTGTGGTAGTCGCGCAGCAGCCGGCCCGGCCGGTCCACACGCGCCGTGTACCGCAGTGCGGCCAGCTCCCCCAGGTCGGACCCGCGGGCCAGACCGAGCGCGCACGCGAACAGGCCCGTCAGACCGGACCTCGTCGGATGCGGGTAGGTCAGCCGCGTCCCGAACTGCGAGGGGCTGCCCCAGGACTGCATCGGCGCCGACAGGTGCAGCAGCAGGCCGCCGCTCACAGGTGCTCCCCGATCGCCGCGTCCACGCCGGCCAGCAGCTTCTCCAGCGACCCGGCGTCCTCGCCCAGGTGCTCCACCGACCCGACCCCCAGGCCGCTGTACGAGCGGGCGAGGACACCACCGTCCCCGTAGAAGCCGTTCACCGCCCCGGCGTGCGCGTCCAGGCACCGCACCGACGGCTCGACGAAACCACTGCCCCCCTCCGCCCGGACAGGCCGCTCGAACGCCCCGCCCAGGTTCACCGGCTGGTCCCCGCGCAGCACCACGTGCACCAGCGCCGGCGGCGTGAACGGCGCCGTCGACCCCTGCCGCGCGGACGGCACCACCACGGCGAACGCCCGCGCGAACTCCACCGAGACCCGCCTCGCCCCCTCCACGTCCCCGCCCAGGTTCCCCGCCAGCTCCGGCAGGTTCACCGAGCTGTACCGGTAGTACGTCCCCGACGTGTGGAACGCCGTCCCCAGGTGCGCCGACCCCGACTCGTCCTCCTGACCACGCGTGATGTCGTCCACCGCGGTGAAGTAGTCCGGCTGCACCGCCAGCGCGTGCGTCGTCAGCTGGTGCGCGACCTGCACCGCACCCGCCACCGCCGAACCCGGCTCGTTCGCCAGCATCCGCCCGAACGCCGCGATACTCGACGTCCGCCCCCGCAACACCTCCAGCACCCGCCCGCCGGCCGCCTTCACCAGCTTCTCCTGCGCCACCGCCTCCTTCTTCCTGTCCGCACCCGCCTCCACCAGCTCCCGGTGCTCCACCGCGACCTCGGCGAGCTCCGCGATACCGGCCCGCGGCAGCAGCAGCATGCTGTTCGTGTCGTTGTCCCCGTCCACGGCCACGCCCTTCACCCCCGCCGCCAGGACCACCATCCGCCCGGCCCGCTGCGCGAGCTCGTCGTCCCAGCCGCCGGTGCGCACCAGCTCGGCGGCGATGCTCTCCGGCAGCCGCTTCGTGCGCACCGCCCACTCCCCCAGCCGGTCCTCCACCTCCACCCGCACATGCCGCTTCCCGGACTGCGAGGAGATCCGGCCCCGCTGCTCGCCGCCGTAGTGGGCGGTCTTGGGGATGTTGAGGTCGTCGCGGTTGAGGCAGGACAGCGGGTAGGAGTGGATGACGTGCAGGTCGAGGTACAGGCGGCGCTTCATCAGGAGGTCTCCTCGTCGGTGCTGGCGGCGGTGGGCGCGGTGGGGTCGTACTGGTAGTAGGCGCGGGCCCAGGCCCGGGCGGTGTCGGTCGGGTAGTCGACCCAGCGGGTCAGGTCGCGCAGCAGCAGCGGCCACACGACGGGGACGTCGCCGGCCCGCAGGCGGGCGACGAGGGGCGGCAGGTCGCGGGTGAGCGCGTCGGCGTCCTGGCGGGACATCAGCAGCAGCCGGGCCTTGACGGTGTCGTCGGTCAGGGTCTTCGTGTGAACGGCGCGGGCGAGCGACCAGCCGAGGTTGCGCCAGCGGTCCCCGTCGACCGGGGCGGCCAGGCCGGCGGGCGGCTTCGGCTGGCGGTCGAGGCGGGGGTTGGGGGCCTGATCGGCGTACATGCCGGCGGTCAGGACGTAGGCGCGTTCGGTGTCGCTGTTCGTCCAGCGCGGGATCCGGGCGAGCAGGTACTCGTAGGCGCGGAACGGCTTGTGCGGGTCGGTCAGCGCGGAGCGGACCGCGGCGCGGCCGCCGGGCGTGGAGCACTGCTGGTGGACGTGCAGCATGAAGGCGCGCTGGTGCGCGAGGACGTCCGGTTCCGCGGAGGGCGGCGAGTCGGTGGACATGGGCTCCTCGGTGAGGGTTGAAGGGTCGGGCTCCCGCCGGTGGCGGGAGGGGACGGGCTTGGAGGCCGGCTCCTTTCGTGTCGGCCGAGCGTTCGTCTCGGCGGTCGGCGGTCGGCGGTCGGACGGGCTGTGGGCTGTGGCGTGGGTAGCCGGATCAGTGGGACGACACGGAGCCGGATCGAACCCAGCCGGCCCTCGGCGGGGCTGCGCCGGCGGGCCCTCATCGGCCTCGGACCTAGGGCCTGTCCTTCGGCGCCAACCGCCACCTGGCCCGGTCCGGGTCCAGTACCCCACCGGCCCGGCCGCCGCCCCCGCACAGTCGACCCGCCGTGCCGGGGACCGAACGAACGGGGACCGGAGGAACGGGCGGAAACCGGAACCGGGAGAACTCAACGCCGCCGCCTACGTCCCCGGCGCCGGAACGGCTACGTCTTCTTCCGCGGACCCCGGGGCCGCCTGAGCATCGCGGCCCGGGCCTCCTCGACGGCCTGCATACCCCGAGGCGTGAGCGCGGCCGCCTCCGTCACGGCGTCGAACACCCTCGTGGCGACCCCCACAAACCCGGGCCGGGCCCGGACCCCGTCACCGTCCGGGACGACCGCCTTCCAGAACTCGGCCTCCGCCAATGACCAGTACACCGGCAGCGCCGAATCGACCCACGGACAGACCTTGCTGTCCCCGCTGAACCCCTGCCACGCCGCCCGCAACGCCTTCGCCAGCCCGGACGACACACCCTCGGCCTGCGACCGGGCCACCGAGACCGCCGCCGCACCGTCCCCGTCCAGCTCCTCGAGGAAGCCGAGGACCGGCGGCGTCACCGCGGTGAACCAGACGGTCTCCGGATCCCGCCGCTCCTGGTGCAGCCCGTACGCGCGCAACCGCAGACCTGCCGCCGTCTCCCGCGGCAGCCGCGCCACCGACGCCAGAACGGCCGGCCGGTAGCGCGGCGTCTTGCCCGCCACCGTCTTCAGCAGCAGCGCGTCCAGGTCCCTCCACGCCACCCGCGCACTGTTCGCCCGCACCGGACCGCCCTCGTCACGCCTGATCACGTACGGGTCCTCGGCCTCCGGCAGCTCGTTCTCCCACGCCCACGTCACCCACGAATCCGTCACGTGCCCGCCGTCGGCGTCCGGCTTGAGCAGCACCGCGTGCGCGGCACGCGACGTCAGCAGCGACACCGGCCCGGACGGCGCCGCCGGCACCCTCGGATCCGGGAGCTGCTCCGCCTCCCACGGGGCCTCGTCCCGACCCGGGTTCGTCGGCCAGGTCTCCGGCGACGGCACTCCCAGGATGAGCGTCTCCGCGAGACTGCGGCCCGCCGGGAACCACGACACCAGCGCCCGGATCGGCCCCGCCACCGTGTAGTGGCTGTTCCGCCCGTCCGACCGCCGCCGGTTCGCCGCCGTCCCCGACGGCCCCGCGAACAACCACGTCAGCAGCCCGAACGCCGCCGTCACGGCGGGAACGGGCCCGCCGATCCCGCCCTTCTCCAGCGGCCACCACACATGGTTGTTCCCCGACGGGCTCGTCATCACCAGCCGCCCGGTCCCGCTGCTGCCCGTGCACTCCCCCTCAAGCCGCGGCTCCTGCAGCCACGGCCGCTCCACGTCGAACAGGTCGAACCGCCCGGGATACCGGTCGAAGTACGCCGCGATCCGCCCCGAGTCCAGCCGGCCGGCCTCCAGCGCGTCCCACCGGCAGTCGTCCCAGTCCTCCGCCACGTCCAGGCCCGTGACCCGCGCCGTCACCGCGATCAGCACCCGCAACAGCGCCGACTCCGACGCCGGATCCGGGCAGTCGACGTGCTCCAGCAGATGAGCCCACCTCAGCACATCACCCAGACCCAGCACCACCGACTCCCCCGGCCCACCCCTCACCGGCAGCTCAGCCACCTCCCCAGGAGCCAGGTCAGCACGCACACGAGCCGTGATCCACGGCCTCACAACCACATCGAACGACGGACGCGACACAGGGCGGTCCCCACTACTCGAGCACGGTCAGTCACCACCCAGTGACGCTAGACCCAGCCACTGACAACCGGGACCCGAACCCAGAACAGAGGACGCCGTCACACCCCACCACTAGGATCAACTCCTCGCTCCTTGACACCACAACAGCTCCTCAACCCGACGCTTCAGCACGGTCAAGAAGCAGCACAGGACCACGCTGCGCAGCAGGTCTCGAAGGTCCGCTCCGCCCTGCGGAGGTGCCCCTTGGGTACCGCGCTTCGGCGACGACACGGCGCAGTCTGCTCTGCCTTCGCGGAGGCGGCCCGGAGAAAGCTCCGCTACGCGTGCTCTCCGACCGATCCGCTCTGCCTGCGCGGAGGTGGCCCGGCGTTCCGCGTCCTGGCGGCCGAAGGCCTGATGGCCGCTCCGCCCGCGCGGAGGTGGCCCGCCGTACGCGACGACGACGTTGTTGCCTCAGGTGTCTGCTCCGCCGCCCCGCCCCGCCCGGACGGCGGCGAGCAGGACGTCGAGTCCGCTCCGCCCGCGTGGAGGTGCCCCGTCGGCAATTGCCTTGCGGCGACTGTGCGTTGGGGCCTTCCGCGCGGAGGTGCCCCGCGGTCCCAGGGCTGCAGCTCGGCCAGGAGGTCGTCGTCAGCTCCGCCCGCGCGGAGGTGACCCGGTCTCCTCGGCAGGACCACCAGCCTTGATCTGGTCCGCTCCGCCCATGCGAAGGTGACCCACTCACCGAGGGCGGCGAGGAAAGCACGCTGACCTCCGCTCCGCCCCTGCGCGGGGGTGACCCGCAGGAGTCCGCGCTGCCGCTGGCCAAGGCCGCGGCCGGCCCGCCTACGCAGAGGTCCCCCGAGGCCTGATACCCCAGGTCCGCTCCGCCCGCGCGGAGGTGGCCCGCAGGCGGAGCCGCCGAGCTGCGCCACCAGGGCGTCTGCTCCGCCCGCGTGGAGGTGGCACGGCCCGCGAACTTGGCGTCAGGGTGCTCGACGAGTCCGCTCCGCCCGGCGCGGAGGTGATCCGGTCCCGCGCTGGAAACGCGGCGTCACACCCGAAGTCCGCTCCGCCCGCGCGGAGGTGCCCCGATGACGCCGGTGAGCAGCAGCATCAGGGCGTCGTCCGCTCCGCCCGCGCGGAGGTGCCCCGGAACATCACCCGGCCTACTGCGACTGGCACGTGTCCGCTCCGCCCGCGCGGCGGTGCCCCGAAGCGCTCCATCTCCGGGTCGGGGGTGAGGAAGTCCGCTCCGTCCGCGCGGAGGTGCCCCGACCCCGGCGAACCGGTGCCCGGCGACCTCGCGGCCCGCTCCGCCCGCGCGGAGGTGCCCCGGCGCACTCGACGAAGCGTTGCTGCAACTGGGTGTCCGCTCCGCCCGCACGGAGGTGGCCCGATCGGACCGGGGCGGTCGGCCGGCTACCGGATGTCCGCTCTGCCCGTACGGAGGAGTGCCTCCTGCACGGTGAGAGTTCCTGGGTAGCTCGTTCACCGCGGTGCTGTCCGCGAGCCGTGGCACCATGGGCAGCGAGCGCTCCTTGACACCACAACAGCACTGCCGACCCGACACTGCGGCACGGCCAAGAAACCGCAAAGGCCGCGCTGCGCTGCAGGTCGCGAAGGGTCCGCTCCGCCCGTGCGGAGGTGACCCGTCTGTGGTGTTGTTGCGCAAGTGCCGGGGGCAGTCCGCTCCGCCCGTGCGGAGGTGGCCCGCCGGGCTGGACGCACACCGCGCCGGAGAGCACGTCCGCTCAGCCCGCGCGGAGGTGCCCCGCCGTTCCCGTGCTGCTCCACGCCGTCCAGCATGTCCGCTTCGCCCGCGCGGAAGTGACCCGGACAACGAGGCGGGCCTCCCGGGCCTCGGCCTGTCCGCTCCGCCGGCGCGGGTGACCCACCGCCGCCGACCCCGATCGCGCGCAGTTGGAGGTCCGCTCCGCCCACGCGGAGGTGACCCGTCTCGCCGGACTCGGTTGTCCGGGGCTGGAGGTGGTCCGCTCCGCCCATGCGGAGGTGCCCCGATCAGCGCGAGGAGCGCGACAGCCCCTCCACCGTCCACTCCGCCCGTGCGGAGGTGTCCCGCTGTCGCTGCTGGTGGGGTGTGTGGAGTACGAGTCCGCTCCGCCCGCGCGGAGGTGACCCGGCCGAGCGCCGCCGGGTCGAGAAGGCCCTGACGTCCGCTCCGCCCGCACGGAGGTGACCCACCTGGGTCGCCCTGGTCCGCCGAGGCCTGGGCGTCCGCTCCGCCCGCGCGGAGGTGACCCAGTCGTCGGGAACAGGTTCCTGATCTCCGACCGGTCCGCTCCGCCCGTGCGGAGGTGCCCCGCACGATCGCGGTCGAGCTCAGCGGGTCGCCGAGTCAGCTCCGCCCGTGCGGAGGTGCCCCGTCGCCGCGGTTCTTCTCATCAACCGCGCTGCTGTCAGCTCCGCCCGTGCGGCGGTCCCCGAGCAGGTGGATCAGCGTGCGGGGGATGGTGGCGTCAGCTCCGCCCGTGCGGAGGTGCCCCGGAGGGCGAAGGGCGAGATCTCACGTCCGAGGAGTCCGCTCCGCCCGCGCGGAGGTGACCCGCACGAACTCGACTTCCGGTGCTTCGGCATCGCGTCCGCTTCGCCCGTGCGGAGGTGCCCCGCGGAACGACAGGGCCGAGCCGCCCCGTACGACGTCCGCTCCGCCCGTGCGGAGGCGCCCCGATCGTGACGCTGATCAGCGAGGGCACGGTCACGTCAGCTCCGCCCGTGCGGAGGTGTCCCGAACCAGCCGCTCTTCATGCCCGCGATGGGGAGGTCCGCTCCGCCCGTGCGGAGGTGCCCCGCAGGACTCGCCGTACTCCACGAGCCGGGTCTCGTCCGCTCCGCCGGTGCGGAGGTGCCCCGCGGGCTTGCGAGCCGGAGTCGCCGCAGTAGGTGTCCGCTCCGCCCGTGCGGAGGTGGCCCGGCGACTCCCAGACCCGGACGCTCACCGCGTACGCCTGCTCCGCCCGTGCGGAGGTGCCCCACCCTTGACCAGCACCGCTGCAGCGGCGAGCTAGTCCAATCTGCCTGTGCGGAGGTGGCCCGAGGCCGGACCGCTCGTTCCTCGTCCAGCACGTGTCCGCTCCGCCCGTACGGAGGTGCCCCGCCCCTCGACGAACTGCTCGGCCCTTGGAGCGGGTCCGCTCCGCTCGCGCAGAGGTGCCCCGGCGACCTGGACAGCGCCCTGGCCCATGGGGAGGTCCGCGCCGCCGTTGCGGAGGTGCCCGGGGCTGGTCGAGACCAGCCCCGGGCAGGTCGCAGTCGGAGGTGCCCCGATGAACGCCTACGTCGACCCCGACGTCCAGGCGTCCGCTCCGCCCGCGCGGAGGTGCCCCGATCACCAGCCGCGATTTCGTCGCGCTGGCCGAGTCCGCTCTGCCCGCGCAGAGGTGCCCCGGCGCGGGCCTGGATGCCGCCGTTCGCGAACGCGCCCGCTCCGCCCACGCGGAGGTGGGCAGGCAGCTGAAGATCAGGATTGTCCGAGGGCGCGGAAGGTCCAGCCGGCCTCGCGCCAGCGGTTCGCGTTGAGGGTGCCGCGGGCGTCGATGACCGTGGGGACGGCGATGTGCCGGGCGAGTTCGACGGGGTCGGCATCGGCGTACTGAGGCCAGTCGGTCAGGTGCAGCAGCAGCCCGGCGTGGGTGAGGGCTGTGGTGGGGTCGTCGGCGTAGTCGAGTTGAGGGTGAACCCTGCGGGCGTTCTCCATCGCGGCGGGGTCGTGGATGGTGACTTCGGCGCCGGCCCGCTGGAGGGCGGCGGCGACGTCGAGGGCCGGGGAGTCGCGGATGTCGTCGGTGTCGGGCTTGAAGGCGGCGCCCCAGACCGCGATCCGTTGGCCGGTCAGGGTGCCGCCGAGGGCTTCGCGGGCGAGGTCGACGGTGTGGTCGCGCCGGCGCTGGTTGATCGCCGCGACCTGGCGGAGCAGGCCGGTGTCGGCGCCGAGTTCCTCGGCGCGGTGGGTGAAGCCGGCGAGGTCCTTGGGCAGGCAGCCGCCGCCGAACCCCAGGCCGGGCCGCATGCCCTTCGCGCCGATCCGGTGGTCGTAGCCGAGGGCGAGGGCGATCTGCTGGACGTCGGCGCCGGCGAGTTCGCAGAGTTCGGCCATGGCGTTGATGAAGGAGATCTTGGTGGCGAGGAAGGCGTTCGCGGCACCTTTGATCAGCTCGGAGGTCGCGATGTCGGTGACGATGAGCGGGGAGCCGACGGCCAGGATGTCGGCGTAGACGTTCCGGAAGACGGCCTCGCTGCTGGTGTCGCCGTCCTCGACGCCGAGGACGATCCGGTCGGGCTCCAGGGTGTCCAGGACGGCGAAGGACTCGCGCAGGAACTCCGGCGACCAGGCCAGGCGGACGCTCGCTCCGTCGCGGACGTGTTCGTCCAGGGTCTGCCGCAGCTGGGCGACGGTGCCGACCGGGACGGTCGACTTGCCGATGATCAGCGCGCCGTCGCCGAGCCGTGGGGCCAGGCGGCGGACGACGGTGTGCAGGTGGGTGAGGTCGTAGGCGCTGCTGCCGTGCTGCTGGGGGGTGCCGACGCCCAGGAAGTGGATGTCGGCGAAGGCGGCGGCCTCCGCGTAGGAGGCGGTGAAACTGAGCCGGCCGGTGGCGGTGTGCTTGGCGAGCAGGTCGTCCAGGCCGCGTTCGACGAACGGGGCCTGGCCCTTGTTCAGGGCGTCGACCTTGTCGGTGTCGGTGTCCATGCCGATGACCTGGTGGCCGAGTTCGGCCATCGCGGCGGCGTGGGTCGCGCCGAGGTAGCCGCAGCCGATCACGGTGAGCTTCACGAAGGGGTCCTTCCAAGGGGGCGGGATGGCTGCCTGGCCAGGCGCCCGGGCCCCTCGAAGGACGGGGGCGTCAGGTGCCCGGTTGGGCGGCCAGGTAACGGTGGATGCCGTCGCGGATGAACGGCGGGATGGTCAGAACGGGCAGGTGGCCGGGGGCGAAGAACTGGAGCTTGACGCCCTCGGCCAGCGGCAGCGCGGTCTCGTCGCCGTCCCAGAAGCCGGCGAAGAAGGTGATGATCTGCCCCGAGCCGTGGACATCGGGGGTCTCGAAGAGCTCCGTCAGGCCACGGTCGACGGCCAGGCCGGCTTCCTCGTCCAGCTCGCGGACGATCGCCTCGGCCGGGCTCTCGCCGGGGTCGCAGCCGCCTCCCAGGAGGCTCCAGTGTCCGGGCCAGGTCACGCCGTCGAGGTCGTCGCGCAGGTGCAGGAGGAGTTCGCCGCGTCGATTGGTGATGATCGCGACCGCTCCGCGCGGGTCGGCGGCGGACGGCTCGGCGGGGAGAGTCTGGGAGTCCATGCGCTCACCGTAGTGAGCCGACGGTCCGTCATGCCGCAACCGCCAGCGTGTGGTCGGAGAACCAGGCCGCGGCCATCAGGGCCTGCATGCGGGTGCGGTCGAACCGTCCGCCCGGCTTCAGGCCGCCGACCAGCAGCGGCCGCAGTGAAACGGGGGCCTGGTCCAGGGCTGTGGAGATCTGCGCGGTCGCCCAGGGCTCCAGCGGGCCGGACAGCCAGCTCGGGACCGGGGAGGCGAACCCGAGCTTGTCCCGGCTGCCCCAGACCTCCCGGGGCACGCCGAGGACCTTCGCCGCATCCCGCAGGATCCGCTTCCCGGCCGCCGGTTCGGCGATCTTGTACTCGACCGGCAGCCGGTAGGAGAACTCGACCAGGTCCCGCGCCAGGAACGGCGAGCGCCGCTCCAGCGCGAACGCCGAGGCCAGCTTGTCCGAGGTCATCACCAGCGGACGCCAGGCCGTGGCCAGGTCCGCCAGCGTTAGCCCCCGCGCGAGGTCCCCGTCGGCCCTGCGGAGGGCGTCGGCGACCAGCTCGCGGAGCCGTCCGTCCAGGTCCTGCCCGAGCAGGACCAGACGGACGATCGCCTCGGCCGGCTCCAGCGGCCCGCCGTCCCCGGTCAGGAGCTTGGAGGCCAGCGGCCGGTAGGCCTCCAGTCCGGCGCCCAGCACGGCCTCCGCGCCGAACAGGACGAGCGCGTGGCGGACGTAGCCCATCAGGAACTCGTCCGGCCCGAGCCCGCCGACGACGACGCGGATGCCACGTTCGGCGATCGCCCGGTAGGCCATGTGCTCGGAGAAGGTGGACGCGTTGCCCATCGGGTAGTCCAGCGCGTGCATGATCTCCGGCAGCGTGCGGGCGAAGTCGGCGGCGGTCGGCTCGATGACCAGCAGCTCGGCTCCGACGTCCCGGGCGACGACGGCCGCCGTCGCGGACTCGTCGAGGCGGTCCAGGCCGGGATAGCGGACCGTGACGCAGAGCGGTGGCCGCATCAGGTAGGCCAGCACTGAGGAGTCCAGCCCGCCCGACAGGAGCAGCGCGAAGTCCGAGCCGGGCGCCCGCATCGGGACCCGGTCGGCCAGCAAGGTCGAGAACCGGGCGAGCGCGATCTTGTAGTCGCCCTGCCAGGGCTCCAGACCCTCCAGGGACCACCAGGTCCGCTGGACCAGCGATCCGGTGGCGACATCGAACGCCAGCAGCCCGGCGGGCGACAGCAGCTGGATGCCCTGGAACGGGGTGTCGACGCCGGTCGGCGTCTCGATGGACAGCATCTCGGGGCGGACGACCAGCGGAGCGGTGCCGTAGCCGGTCAGGGTGGTGACCTCGGAGGCGAACGCGAGGCGGCCGCCGTCCAGGCGCCAGTAGAGCGGCTTCTCCCCGAGCCGGTCCCGTGCGAGGAAGAGCCGGCCCTCGTGGGGATCGTAGGCGGCCAGGGCGAACATGCCGTCCAGCCCGGCGAGGCAGCCGGGTCCGAGCTTGGCCCAGGCCCGCAGCACCAGATGGGCATCGGTCTCGCCGGGTTCCAGGGGGATGCCCCAGGCCGCGGCGACCTGCCGGTAGTTGTAGATCTCGCCGTTGAAGGTGAGGACGATGCCGCTGGCCGGGTCCAGGTAGGGACCGGGGGCGGCGGCCGTGTCGACGATCAGCAGGGTGTTCATGGACAACACCGCGCGGCTGTCGGCCGAGATCATGTGCCGGGTGCCGTCCGGGCCGCGGTGGTGCTGCGCGAGCCCCATCGCGGCGACGGTGGTCTGGTGGCGGACGGCGTCGGTGCCGGCCAGTCCTGCGATTCCGCACATCTGGTTGTCACCCCCGAGCGTGAATCGGTGGCGGCCCCTGCCTGAAGGTGATTTCCCAGGTCCCGGCAGAGGCCCGGAACACCAGGCAACCGTCTGACGACCGGTCGGGGCAGGGCTCGCAAGGGGGCTCACAACTCGCGAATCCGGTTCACCGCCAGCGGCGGAGGCAATACCCTCGGTGATCCGGCCTCCTTGCCGGGCGTACGACTTCTCCTGCACCAGTCGAGTACGACTCCCCGTGCGAATCGCGGGACCGATTGAGGGGGACGCTGTGGCGTCGACCACCCGCCGGCCCAAGCCACCGAACGACGCGCTGGCCCGGATGATCGAAAAGTGCGAAGGCGCCAGCCACAAATCACTGGCCCACCGCGTGAACCAGCTCGCCCGCGAAGCCGGGCTGAACACGACATATACACATACCTCAGTCGTGAACTGGTGCCGCCGGGGCATGGTCCCGGACTGGCCCGTGCCCAAGTTGCTGGCCCAGGCGATCGGCGAACGCATCGGCTGCCCGGTGCAGCTGGCGGAGATCGGAATGGCCGATGCGCAGACGCCGGACACCGCGGTCGGGTTGGATTTCCCGCGAGACCCCGCCGACGCCGTCCGCGCCGCCACTTCGTTCTGGAGCTCCGTGAACCGCCGCGACTTCCTCACCGGAACAGGCTTTGCTGTTGCCTCGTTCACGACCCCGGTGACCCGGTGGCTGGTGAGCCCGGCCGACGAGCGCGCCGACCACTGCGGCGGCGCCCGCGTCGGCCGTGCCGACCTGGACGAGCTCCGCGACGCCGCCGACGAGGCCCGCCGCTGGGACTCGAAGTACGGCGGCGGCAACTGGAGGGCGAACTCCGTCACCGACTGCCTCCAGCACCGGGCCGCCCCGCTGCTGACCGGCACGTTCTCCGACGAGGTCGGGCGCGAGCTGTTCTCGGTGACCGCCCTGCTGGCCCGCCTGGCCGGCTGGACTGCCTTCGACGTCGGCCAGCACGACGCCGCCCAGCGCCACTACATCCAGGCCCTCCGCCTCGCCCGGGCCGGCGGCGACGTGCAGCTTGGCTGCTACGTACTCACCACCATGGCAATGCAGGCCCTGCTGCGCGGCTTCCCCAACGAGGCCATCGACATGACCCAGGGCGGCTTCGCCCGTGCCAACGGCCAGGCCGCCCCCAAAGTGCTTGCGTTCACCAAGCTCATCGAAGCCCGCGCCCACGCCCGAGACAACAACGCGAAGGCCGCGGCCTCCGCGCTGGCTTCCTCCGAGATGCTGCTCGACCGGGCCCGCGACCGCGCCGACGAACCGGCATGGATCGACTTCTACCACCATGCCCGGCTCTCCGCGGATGCCGCTGAAGTCTTTCGCGACCTGAGGAAGCCAAAGGAGTCCCTGGTCTGGAACGCCCAGGCCGCCACCATGCAGCCCGGGGTGTTCACCCGCTCGGTCGGAATGCGCCTGGCGATCGTCGGAACCGCCCACCTCCAAGCCGACGACCTCGACCAGGGACTCACACTCGGCAACCAGGCCGTCGACATCCTCGCCCGCGTCCAGTCCAGCCGGGCCCTCGACTACGTCCGCGAGTTCAACACCGCCCTCGCCCCCTGGCGCCGGGAGCCAACCGTGCGCGACTTCGTGCACCGCGTCCGGACCGAACTCGACATCGCCGCCTGACCACAACGGTCCGCTCCGCCCGTACGGAGATGCCCCGCCGCCGCCGAGCAGACCTACCTCCTTGGGTGGAGTCCGCTCCACCCGCGCGGAGGTGCCCCGGCCACGGCCAGGTCCACGCCGCCGCTGCGGCGGTCCGCTCCACCCGCGCGGAGGTGGCCCGCCGTACGCGACGACGACGTTGTTGCCTCAGGTGTCTGCTCCGCCGCCCCGGCACGCCCGGACGGCGGCGAGCAGGACGTCGAGTCCGCTCCGCCCGCACGGAGGTGTGGCTCCGTAGGTGACAACGGAGAGCGGCTGTCGATGAGTTTGGGCAGCAGAGGTTGATCTGCTGCCGTCGAAATGTTGCTGGGTTCCGAGAGCACCCAAGCGGCGTGTCGGCCCGGACTCGCGGTCATGGCGGTCGGTGAGATGGAATGAGTCCGATCGGGCCTTGGGTCTGACGATCGGACTGGAGTGCGTGGGTGGGGACGATTCTCAAGGGCGTAAGCCGCGTGCGCTGGCACGAGTTGAAGCATGCCTATGGATCTGCGGCCGATGTTCCCGGCGTGCTGTCGCGGATCGCATGGGGCGACGCCCGCGCGAGTGAGGCAGCCCTGAGCGATCTCGCTTTGTGGATCGGTGAGCTGGCAGTCTTCGACGCGACCGTCGCCGCTGTTCCCTTTCTGTGGGACCTCGCGGTCACCGAGACCGTGAACTCCCGGGCCGGGGTGATCGGGTTGCTGCAGACGATCCTCGAACACGGCAACCCGCCGCAGCCGAAGGTGCAACTGGAAGCTCACCAGGCCGTGCTGAGCCGCCGGGCGACAGCGGACCAGCTCACTCACGACAGTGACCCTGTGGTGAGGGCAGCGGCTCAGGACCTGCTGGCTGGGATCGACAGCCATCTGAGCGAGTCCTGTTGCCGGGTTTGATGCAAGGGCCTTCCCTGCTGCTCTGGACAACCTGGGGAAGGCCCGAGAAAGGTCAACTGACGGCCTGCTGATGTTCGGCGCGGGCGCGGGTGGTGGCGAGTCGGTAGGAGTCGGTGCCGGTCTCGATGATGTTGCCGCCGAACGTGAGGCGGTCGACGATGGCCGCGCAGAGGCGGGGGTCGGTGAAGGTCTTGGTCCAGCCCCCGAAGGACTCGTTGGAGGCGATGGCGATGCTGTTCTTCTCCTCGCGTTCGGTCAGGACCTGGAAGAGCAGTTCGGCGCCTCGGCGGTCGAGTTCCATGTAGCCGAGTTCATCGATACAGAGGAGGTCGACGCGGCCGTAGCGGGCGATGGTCTTGGCGAGTTGCTTCTCGTCGGCGGCCTCGACCAGCTCGTTGACGAGCTTGGTGGCCAGCACGTACTTGACGCGGAAGCCGGCCATCGCGGCCTCGGTGCCGAGCGCGATCAGCAGGTGGGACTTGCCGGTGCCGGAGTCGCCGATGAGGCAGAGCGGCAGGTTCTTCTTGATCCATTCGCAGGTGGCGAGGGTGTGGACCATCGCGGGGTCGATGTTGGGGTTGGCGTCGAAGTCGAACTTGCGCAGGGACTTGTCGCGCGGGAACCCGGCTGCCTTGATCCGGCGCTCGGAGCGGCGCCGGGCCCGGTCGTCGCACTCGGACATCAGGAGCTCGGCGAGAAAGCCGAGGTAGGACATCTGCTCGCGCGAGGCGGTCTCGGCGAGTTCGGGGAACTGGGCGCGGATGGTGGGCAGCCGCAACATCCGGCAGGCCTGGTCGATGGCCGCGTTGGCAGCCTGCTCAGTGAGTCCTCGCTGGCGGGGGAAGGTCATGGCGCTCTCCTTCAGGTGGTGGTTGGGCGGTCCGGCCGGCGGTGTCGCAGCAGCTGGTCGTAGTGGGCCACCGAGGGCAGCGGCCGGGTGTCGGGCGGCAGGTGGGCCAGGCGCCGCACGGTCAGGGACGTCACCCTCGCGAGGTCAGCCGCAGGCGGCTGGGAGTCGTCCGGGTCCGCGGTGTCGGCCTCGGCCGCCTTGCGGGCCTCCAGTGCGACCGCGTCGGCGGTCAGGGCGCCGGCCCGCAGCGCGGCCGCGAGGCCGGCGACCAGGTGCTCGTGGGGCAGGTGGCGGCTCAGCAGCAGGACTTCGATCAGCGCCCGGGTGCCGTCGCGCTCGCCATGGGCCTTGCGGGCTGCTGCCCACCAGGCGTCGTGGACCGGGGTGAACCTGCCGGCGGAGCGGGCCTGGTCGAGCGCGGTCGCCCCGGGCAGTGCACCGGGCTTGCGGACCAGCGCCTCCAGGTAGTGGTCCAGGTCGAGGCGGGTGCCGCCCTTGGCGATCAGCCGCTCGTGCCGGGCGACCTCCTCACGTCCGTCGTAGACCACCAGTTCGGAGGCGTGCAGGATCACGCGGACGGTCCGGCCGATCAATCGCACCGGTACCGAGTAGCGGTTCGTGCGGACGCTGACCTGGCTGTAGCGGTCGACCCGCAACGTGAACAGCCGGCCCGTCTCGAACGGCTCATCAGGCAACGGCGCCAGCAGGGATTGCTCGGCGGCGAAGTACTCGCCGATGGTGCGCGGACGGGAGCGGATCCGGCGGGCATCGTCCTGCTCGTCCCACTGATCGATCATCGCGTTCAGCTCCGCCAGTGTGGCGACCTCGGGGACGGGAACCAGGTGGTTGCGCCGGAACCAGCCGATCTGTCCCTCGACGCCGCCCTTCTCGTGGGCGCCGCCGATGCCGGGCTGGCAGTAGAGAACATCGAGGCCGTAGTGCGAACGGAACGCGGTCCACCGCTCGGCCTCCACCCGCTGGCGGGAGAAGCCCAGCACCCGGGCGACCGCGGCCTTAAGGTTGTCGTAGCGGACCCTGCCGGTCGGCACCCCGCCCAGCACGTTGAGAGCGTGGACGTGGCCCTCGAAGAACGCCTCCTGCCCGCAGGACGCGAAGATCCTTCTCTGCACTATTCAAGCGAGTCGGTGAAGACGGGCGTTTGATTAGCTCGTCGTCGTAGGTTGGCCGTCTCGGCGCAGAACCGTCGGGAGCAATTGGCCCATATCGGTGGCAACTTCATTCAGCAGGTCGGTTCCGAACACGCAGAGCGAGTGCTCCCACGGGTGGCCGAAGGTGCCGAAAGTGAGATCCTCGACCAGGTAGATGGGGTAGTCGCCGTCCGGATAGGGACTGCGTGGCCACCCGGGCCGGAAGTTGCCGCCCAGTGCGTCAGGCAGAAACATGTCGGAGGCTGGAAGGTCGGGGCGCAGGCGGTAGCTGGTGTGCTGCCATTCCAGGACGAGCAACGTCGTGCCGGGCGGGGTGCAGGTGGCCAGGCCGTCTTGGACGAGGCGAACCAGGTGATCGAGTTTCCGGTCACCGGGATCGTCGTGAAGTGCGTCCAGGCTCCAGGTCACCGACGGAATCGGCTCGGTGATCGCGGGGAAGGCATTCATGCTGGGCTTGAAGTCGAACCTCTCGTCGAAGCGGTCCCAGACTTCCCTGGACTCCCGGTCGGTCAAGCGACGAAGCGCGTCAGTGCTCACGAGCAGAATCTACCTGCATGAATGTTGCAAGGTCGGTGGTCAGACCCAGCCGGATCCTCACGGTGGCGGCGTTGCCGGATGCGGTACTAACCAAGAGCGGCGACCCCGTCTTCCCCTCGGTCGGCTTGGGCTCGGAGACGTTCGGCCTGCTGCTTCTTGTCGGCGATGTGCCGCAGGCTCTCCTGCAGGCCGGCGACCTCACCGAGCCACTGCATCCGTTGGGCCTCTCCCAGTCGCTGGCGCGTGTTGGTCTCGATCTCCAGCAGACGGGGCTCCTGTGCCAGGTCGAGGCGGAGCATAGGGCACCTGACACAGGCGTTTTCATGCTGGCAAGGGGTTCCGTAAGGCCGGTCGCAGGTGCCGAGCGCGACCTTGCGCAGGCTGAAGTGGTCGCGGAAGTCCTGCCACTCCGTGTCGCTGGGCTCGCGGTACTCCTCGCTGGGACGGTGGGTCCGGCGCTGGTCGACGAACTGCCGGTAGTGGCGGATCACCTCTTCGGGATAGACGGCGACGTAAGCCTGAGTGGTGTTGAGATCGAGATGGCCAAGGAGCTTCGCGGCGATATGGATCGGCAGGCCACCGTTGACCGTCTCCGTCGAGAAGATTCGGCGGAAGTCGTGCGGCGTGAAGCTCAGCGGTGTCCCGTCGACGTCGACAATGCCGGTTCGCACCGCATGGTCCGTGAGGAGCTCGCGAATCCGGTTGGGGGAGATGACCTGGAGCCGGTGCTGGGACAGGCACTGGAACAGGTGCGGCAGCGCCGGCCCGAAGACCCGCTCGTAGCCGTCGTACCGGGTCAGCAGCGGCACCCGCTCGCCGGTGCCCTTGATGCGGCGAATGATCCGGGCGAGGACGGCGACCAGGTCCGGGTCGGCGGGGATGACGCGCTCGCGGTCGGTCTTGGATGGGCTGATCTGCAGCAGCGGCACTGTCTCGCCGGTGGGTGCCTGGTACTGACGCAGGCTCAGGTGGGTGAGCTCCAGGAGTTCCTCGATCCTGGCCCCGGTGCGTCGCAGGACCTCGATGCTCGCCCAGGTCCAGAAGGCGTTGTTCTCCTCGCATTCGGCATCGAACCGGGGGCCGGGCTCGTCGACCGGGGCGAGGAACAGGGCGGTGGGGCGCCAGTGGCTGCCGTTGCGGCCGGTGCGTCGATAGCGCGAGCCCTCGACGGTGAACTCTTCTCCCGGTGTCGCCGATCGGGCTGCCTGCAGCAGGAGCGTGGCGTGCTGCAGTCGCGCCTCGGCAGCGCGGACGAGCTGCGGCAGGACGGGGACCAGGGCGCGGGTGCGCTGCTGCATCCGTGCCTGCCGGTGGCGGGTCTCCTTGATGTAGCCGCGGATGTCGGCCTCGCTGATCGGGCAGGGTGCGGCCCAGGCCGCCCAGCGGGCCGGGTCTTCCATCGACCACTGTGAGAGGTCCAGGTAGAAGGAGCGGACGGCCAGGAAGACGGCGTGGGCGGTGCGGCGCGGTCGCCCGTCGGGCAGGACCCGGACGCGTTGTTTCCAGGCCTGGGCGACCTCGTCGGGCAGATTGAGCGAGGAGATCGCGGGGTGGTGGCGTTGCAGGTCGCCCCAGAACAGGTCGGCCAGCATCTGGGCGTGGTTGACCAGGGAGCCGTAGTCCAGGACGGCGGATCGCTCGGCGATGTAGTGGACGAGCACGTCGCGGACCGCGCGGTTGGTGATGGGGTGGCGGTCGATCAGCTCGGCGGGGGTGAGCCGGCCGCGGGCCTGGGCCTCGCGCAGGGTCGGCGGCGAGTCCTTGAGACCGCCGACGGAGCGGAGGATGTCGTAGGCGAGGGGTAGGGCCGCCACCGTGCGGCCGTTGTCCCGACGGGCCCGGGCGTAGTTGGTGAGGTCTTCCAGGTCGAAGGCCAGCAGGTCCTTGCCGGTGGCGATGCTCATGCGGGTGAGCACGTTCAGGGCTTCGGTCGCGTGCTCGTCGCAGCGCTGTCCGCCGGCGTGCTGTGTGAGCTCCGCGAACAGCGCCGGCTGGTTGTGGCGACGGTAGGCGTCGTAGACGCCAAGGAGGCGGCTGCCGAAGAGCCAACTGTAGGAGGGCCGGATCGCCTGGAGGACGATCAAGGTGCCGAGACCGGCGGTGAAACGCGACCGGGTGCCCGCGCTGAGTCCCTGCGGTCCCCAGCCGGAGCCCAGCTCGTCGGAACCGCTCAGCAGCCATCGGTCCTGCCAGGTGTCGGCGGGGAATCCCTCCAGCCAGTCGAAGATGCGCGTCAGCGAGAGCTGCTGGCGCCACAGGTTGCGGCCGGTCGGCTCGATCAGCAAGTTCGCGGCCAGGCGGGCCAGTTCATCGCGATGGGCCTTCTCCCGTCCGCTGCCACGGGTCGTGCTCCTCGGTTCGGGCAGCACGGTGGTGAGGATGGCGGGGTCGCGTGGGCTGACCGGGGTGCGGGCGACGCGCCCGTGCCGGGTCATCAGCGGTTTCCGAATACATCGGCGAGGTCGTCCGGGTCATACGTCCAGCCGGTCAGCGGCCGCGGCGGAGGCTTGGGGCGGGTGTAGTGCTCGTGGACCTTGGTGATGACCTCGTCGGTCCTGGGCCGTAGGTAGGTGCTGGTCGTGGTGATGCGCCGGTGGCGCATCACCTGCTGGGCGTCGACCAGGGTGATGGCCGGGTCTTCGATCAGGCGCAGACACAGGGTGTGCCGCAGGTCGTGCAGCGTGATGTTCGTCCCGATCCGGGCGTTGATCCGGTTCAGCACCGCTCGCAGGGCGGTGTAGGTCAGCGGGCGCGTCTGCCCGCGCAGGGTCCACCACACCGGCTCGTCCGGGGCGGGCCGGTGGCCGTCCTGGGCCAGGTCACCGAGGTAGAGGGCCAGCCAGGCGAAGGCTTCCGGGGAGGCCGGGCATGCTTCCTTCGCCCCGCCCAAGCCCTTGGTCCGCACGTAGATCCGGCCCTCGCCCGGGTGGATGTCGCCGATCGTCATGCCCAGCATCTCGGCGGCCCGTGCGCCGCTGGACAAGAACATGGAGAACAGTGCCCGGTCGCGGTGACAGCCCAGCGAGGTGAACAGGTCTTCGACGACATCGTCGGGGACAGCACGGGGCTCGCGGTCGGCCTGCTTCTGCCGGTAGGCGCCACGACGGTGCAGCCGAAACGGCTCCAACGGGTTGTGATGCGCCTCCAGCCGGCGCCCGTCACGGGACTGCGGCGGCACCGGGGAGAGCACGGGACCCTGCCCGGTTTGCAGATGGTGGTCGTAAAACGCCGCCAGCACCGACACCGCGTGGTTGATAGTTGCCGGGGCATAGCCCGACCTCAGGTACGGCTTGCCGGTGCGCGCGTTCAGCAACCCCGGCACGGGCGCATCCGGTCGGCGCCGGTCCCGCGCCGGGTTGTGGCACGTCCGCAGCCAAAGGACGAAGTCGCGTACGTCCACTCGTTTCGCACGGCTCCATTCCACATCCACTGCCGCGAGGAAGCGGAACCAGCGCAGCAGGTCAAAGGCATAGGAACGGCAGGAAGCTGGGGTGTTGCCGCAGGCCAGCAACTCCCGCAGGAACTCGCTTGCCGGCGTGATCGCCCGGCCCGCCCCGTCGAGAACCACCCAGGGCAGCGTGGCGGCACCGGTCGCCTCCACTCTGCCGACCCGGGCCACCACCAGCCCAGTCACCTCGCGTTCCGCCATCACCGCAGCGTGATCCATCACGTCTCCATCTCGTCGGGAACATCCCGAACGGAGACTCCTCGCTCTCACCGAGTCAACACGTAGGACACGCTGATAGTGCGGTCAACGGGTCGGTGCACCGACTTACCCGAGAAGGACAGCCGGAACGCGAACAGGTAGCAGGTCACCAGCTCGCCCGCCAGACGCACCGTCACGTCCCCGAAGTCGACCTCCGCCTCCGCGCCGGGTTTGTGGGTCTGCGGGACGAACGCGTCCACCACCCCGCGGCCCGCCTGGAGCCGGATCTCCCCGCGCCGCTCGGCCACGTAGCCACGGACCATCTGGTACGAGATCTCGTCCGCGCCGTGCTCATCCACCCGCCGGTCGAAGATCCGCTTCACCGTGTGACGCTGCTTTCGCGGGGCGTCCAGGTCCGCCCGCAGCATCTGGTCGATCAACGGCTTCAACGGATCCAGACGAGTCGGACGGGGCGCCGTCTTCTTCCGCGGCTCAGGCCAGGCCGACGACAGGGCCTTCTGTACCGTCAGGAAGCCGACCCCGTACTTCCGCTGCAACGCGCGGCCAGACAGACCCGAGCGGGCATCACGGCGGATCGCCGCGTACAGATCGACCTTGGACTTCGGCAGCACCCGGGACCCCTCGTCGTGCAGAGCACAACCATGGTCCCGAGGCAAGCACCTGGGTGCTCTCAAAACTCGGCGACATCACTCTTCCGTGGCACGGGATGCTCTCGCCACTGAGCAACAGATGCTCTCGGTTCTCACCTACAAAGCCGGAGGTGACTCAAACAAGGCCGCCAGCTCGCCCGACGCGCAGTGGTCTGCTCCGCCCGAACGGAGGTGGCCCGGCTTTGAGGTTGCGCCAGGTGTTCGCCAGCGCGTCCGGCTGCGCCTGCGTGCAGCCGTGCCTCCTGCACGGTGAGACCTCGTGGGCAGCTCGTTCACCGCAGTGCTGTCCGCGAGCCATGACACCATGGGCAGCGAGCGCTCCTTGATACCACAACAGCACTGCCGACCCGACACTGCGGCACGGTCAAGAAACCGCACAGGCCGCGCTGCGCCGCAGGTCGCGAAGGGTCCGCTCCGCCCACGCGGGGGTGGCCCTCCTGTCCTTCCTTTGTTCTTCCTACGTCCTTCATCGGCCCCGCCTGCGCGGGGGTGGCCCCTCGCGCGCGTCCACGCACGACCAGGCCGCCGTATCGGCCCCGCCTGCGCGGGGGTGGCCCTCCGAACCTGCCGAACACGGTGTCCGGGGTGTAATCGGCCCCGCCTGCGCGGGGGTGGCCCCGGCCGGCTCGGGCCCGGCCCGACCTTCGAGAGACCGGAATCGGCCCCGCCTGCGCGGAGGCGCCCCAGTCATCACCGTACGAATGCTCTTGAACATGGTGTCCGCTCCGCCCGCGCGGAGGTGGCCCGTCGTAGGTGGTCCACCCGGCGGGAGGGGTGTGGTCCGCTCCGCCCGCGCGGAGGTGGCCCGTCGGTAATCCTCCGGGGAATCTTCGCTCAGCTGTCCGCTCCGCCCGCGCGGAGGTGGCCCGCGCCGGCCGACTTCGTCCTCGCGGGTCATGTCGTCCGCTCCGCCCGCGCGGAGGTGGCCCGCCGTCGATGATCTGGGGTACCCCGCCGTTGGTGTCCGCTCCGCCCGCGCGGAGGTCCCCGCTGCCGCGGCTGGTGGAGCACGTCACCCGCCGGTCCGCTCCGCCCGCGCGGAGGTGCCCCGGCGAGGACGTGTTCTCGGCCGCGATCCGCGAGGTCCGCTCCGCCTGCGCGGAGGTGGCCCGGCTCGGTCCTGGAACCCGACCAGCGTGGCGATGCCCGCTCCGCCCGCGCGGAGGTGGCCCGTCGGCGGGTGAGCACTGGATGACCACGGTGGCGCCCGCTCCGCCCGCGCGGAGGTGCCCCGGCGGTGTTCGACCTCTACGACATCGCCGAGTCGTCCGCTCCGCCCGCGCGGAGGTGCCCCGGCCAAGGAGGCTGGCCCGGAGCTGTCGCAGATGTCTGCTCCGCCCGTGCGGAGGTGCCCCGGTCGTCAACGTCACCACGGTGCGTCAGGACCGGTCTGCTCCGTCCGCGCGGAGGTGCCCCGTGGGTGGACTGGACCAACAGCCAGACCTACACGTCCGCTCTGCCCGTGCGGAGGTACCCCGCTGCCCTCAACCGCCGGCCTCATCGAGCGCTTGTCCGCTCCGCCCGCGCGGAGGTGCCCCCTACGCCTTGACCCAGCCGGTGGCGAAGTGGACGTCCGCTCCGTCACCGCAGAGGTGACCCGCTCCAGCGCTGGGACGAGTACCTCCAGACGATGTCCGCTCCGCCCGTGCGGAGGTGCCCCGCCTCGCCCGGTTCGGCTCGGACGGGGCTCGGTGTCCGCTCCGCCCGCGCGGAGGTGACCCCACCGAGCTGATCCCGGTCACCCACCGCAGCAGGTCCGCTCCGCCCGCGCGGAGGTGACCCGCCGTGGTTGCCGGGTGCGACGGCGTCGTAGAGGTCCGCTCCGCCCGTGCGGAGGTGCCCCGAGCGTCCGGTGGCGCTTCCGAGCCTGGCCCTTGTCCGCTCCGCCCGCGCGGAGGTGACCCGACGTCGGCGATCGGCTGGGGTACGCGCGCCGTCCGCTCCGCCCGCGCGGAGGTGCCCCGTTCACGGGCGCGCCCGCTGCGCCCGGGCCGAGGTCCGCTTCGCCCACGCGGAGGTGACCCGCCGTGGTTGCCGGGTGCGACGGCGTCGTAGAGGTCCGCTCCGCCCGTGCGGAGG
>NZ_JBHZCY010000031.1:0-77084 GCF_042786665.1 Kitasatospora sp. NPDC059146
GTCAAGAAGGTCCTCGGCGCCCTCAAGGACATGCAGACCAACCGGACGGACACCTACACCGGGCTGTGGGAGCAGTTCGGCCGGGTCCTCAAGGAAGGGCTCATCGAGGACCGCGACAACACCGACGCCCTGCTGGAACTGGTCAGCGCCGCCTCCACCCACGACCCGCAGGAGCCGACCACGCTGCGCGAGTACGTGGAGCGGATGAAGGACGGTCAGGACGCCATCTACTACCTGACCGGCGAGAACCGGGCCATGGTGGAGAACTCCCCGCACATGGAGGCCTTCACCGCCAAGGGCTACGAGGTCCTCATCCTCACCGACCCCGTCGACGAGGTCTGGACCGACCAGGTCCCCGCCTTCGACGGCCACCGCTTCCAGTCCATCGCCAAGGGCCAGGTCGACCTCGACAACGACGCCGACGAGGAGGGTGGTGAGGAGGCGAAGGCCGAGAAGGCCCGGCGCGAGCAGGACTTCGCCCTGATGGTCTCCTGGCTCCAGAGCACGCTGGCCGACCACGTCAAGCAGGTCCGCCTCTCCACCCGCCTCACCACCTCCGCCGCCTGCCTGGTCGGCGACACCCGCGACCTGACCCCCACCCTGGAGAAGATGTACCGGGCCATGGGCCAGGACCTCCCCCAGGTCAAGCGCATCCTCGAACTCAACCCCACCCACCCTCTCGTCACCGCCCTGCGCCAAGCCCATGACACGAACCCCGACGACCCGGCACTGGCCGAGGTCGCCGAACTCCTCCACGGCTCCGCGCTGCTCGCCGAAGGCGGCGACCTGCCCGACCCGGCCCGCTTCACCCGCCTGCTGACCGACCGCCTCACCCACACCCTGTAACCGCCCCCGGGTGCGGCCGGCCCACCGCCACTGCCCGACCCGCCCGGCCGACCACACCCAGGCCATGGCGGCCAGGACCGCCCGGGTCGACAGGCGCGCACGCGGGCGGAGCACCCCCAGCAGGAATGCAGCCCGCAGCACCGCTCCTACCGCTTCGGCGGCCGGAAACGGCCGCCGCTCCCGCCGATCATCAGCCGACCGACCAGGACATCCGCACATGTACGAGTACACCGACCGCAGGGACCGCAGCCTGGCCGACCGCGTCAACGCTGCCGCCGAGCGCCGCCCGGACCGGGGCACCGAGCAGGACAAGGCCGCCGCGACCGCCCTGCTGGCCGACCTGCTCCAGGCCGCAGCCAAGCACGGCATCACCCTCGACACCTTCGACTGGGTCGCCGACCTGCCCGGAAACTGCTATGCCGCCGTCGTCTCACCCCCGCGGGCACAGGCCGCCCAGTGGGCCACGGCCAGCTGAACACGACGTCCGAGCCCAGCCGGCCGTCTTCCCCGCGCGGCCGACGTCTGCGCACCGGCCGCGCTGGGCCGCGGTCCCCACTGACCCGCACCAGCTCGCGGCACAGCCCCTACAGCTCCAGACCGGCGGCCGGCAAGGACGCACCGACCGTGCGTTGAGGGGGTGCTCATTCTCGACGGCTCCGTGCTGCTCGGGGAAGACCTCGTGGGTGCACGTACAGCCGGCGCCCCGCAGCCGTCGGTGCCCATCGCCCGAAGACGCCCGTTCGGCCAGGGGCAGACACCTCGCGCCTCGCAGGCGGAATATCCAAGATCCGCAGATGGTCGAGTCTCATGCCCGCGCTGCCACCCACCTCGCCACCTCCAAGGCCACACGTGCCAACACGAATCCGACCGCGTCCGTGTCGCTGGGCACAGGACGGGCAGGCGTATTCATGGACCCTCCGGCCAGAGCGAACCGGCACGGCCACGATCGATCGAAGGCGGTCCACACCATGGGTGACAACGCACGCGGCCCCGGCGGCAACATCGATTCGTGCCTTCTGGGCATCTACCTCAACGATCACCTGGCCGGCGCCTGCGCCGGGGTCCAGCGCGCCCGCCACCTCGCCGACGCGACCAGTGGAACGCCACTGGGCCGGGCCATGAGCCCGATCGCGGCCGAGATCGCGCAGGACCGCGCCAGCCTGCTGGCCATCATGCGCCAGCTCGACCTGCCGGTACGCCGCTACAAGGCGTGGGCCGGTTGGCTGGGCGAGAGTTTCGGGCGACTCAAGACCAACGGCCGCCTGCTGCGCCGCTCCCCGCTGACCACGTACCTCGAACTGGAGCTGCTGCGCACCGCCGTCGAAGGCAAGACAGCGGGATGGCAGACTCTGCGCCGTCTGGCCGAATCCCACCAGCTCCTCGACCCGGCGCCGCTCGACGAACTGCTGCAACGGGCCGAACGCCAGCAGCACACCCTGGAACTGTGGCGGCGGCGCCAGACCGCCGCCGGTTTCACAGCCGGCTGACCTCGGCTTCGCGCCGCTGCTCCCCGTCTGCGACCACTGCCCCCGTCCACGCCGCGGGCCAAGGAAGTCGGGGCCCGAACCGTCGACCAGGCACGGGCCGGTCCCGGCGAGTCCGCGACCACCAACCGCTCCCCCACGAGAACCAACTCGCTCTCCCATGCCGGCGGTCAGCGTTCCCGCTCCGGTTCCCAGGGCCCGACGAAGGAGCGCCGTACAACGAGGCCTAGCAGCAACGTCCACTGCCGCTCGCAGATGAACAGGAAGGAACTTACCGACCCCCTCGGATGCTGACCACCCGGGCGACCAGTCGCAACGGCCATGGGTCGGCGTTGACCTGCGTCAGCGGAACATCGAAGTCGAATGCCAAGGGTTACGGGTCAGCTGCGTCCTCACCGACGGATGTGCAGCGCGCAGACATCGTCGTGCCGGCTGTCACGAGCCACCAGCTCAGTCACGAGGGCGGCAAGGAGACCGGGCTCGCCGGCGCAGAGCAGTGCGGCACGAGCCAGACGCGCCAGGCCCTCGTCGATGGGCTCGCCCGCCCGCTCGACCAAGCCATCGGTGTAGAGGAGTACATGGTCACCCTCCGTCAGGTCGAGCGAGGCCACCTCGTAGCCTGCCGTGGGGGTGGCGCCCAGGAGGATGCCACCGGGCGCGGGCAGGAAGCGGGCTTCGCCGTCGCGCAGGAGCAAGGGCGGGAGGTGGCCGGCGCCGACCCAGCTGAGACGGCAGGCAGCGGGCTCGTAGCGGGCCATGATCATGGTGGCTGTGCGGCTCTCCCGTCCGGTGGCATGAAGCAAGAGAGCGTTGAGGCGGGCGAGGACGACGGGCAGCGGGGTGCCGGTCATGGCCATGCCCTTGGCGGTGAAGCGAAGCAGGGCCATCGTGGCGACTGCGTCGAGTCCGTGGCCGGCGACGTCGCCGACGACAAACAGGGCGCTTTCGTCGGGGAGTTCGATCGCGCTGTACCAGTCGCCGCCGAGGTTGAGTCCTTCTTGGAGTGGCTGGTAGGCGATGTCCACGGTGAGTCCGGCGACCTGCAGGGTCTGCTCGGGCACGGGCAACAGGGTGTTCTGGAGGCGGGCGGCCAGATCGCGCTCAGCGGCCAGCAGCGCCTGCTGGGCGAGGGCGTTCTGTTCGTGTTCCAGCAGCTGCTGCTCAGTCTGTTTGGCTTCGCTGAGGTCCTGGAAGAAGCCGTACAGCTGGACCGGCTGGCCCTGAGCGTCGGTCTCGGCCTCCATGACGACCCGCACGTGCCGCGTCCGCCCGTGCGGCAGGTGGACGCCAAAGGTGCAGTCGGCGGACTCGCCCGACTTCAGCAGCCGCTGGACCGCCTCGACCAGGGCGGGGCGGTCCTCAATGTCGGCGTAGGCGGACAGCTCCTCCAACGCCAGGGGGCCCAGGGACCGGTCACGGTCGAAGATCGAGTACACCTCGTCGGACCAGGCGATCGCGCCGCGGACGAGGTCCCGGTCCACCCACCCCATGTTGCCCAGACGCTGCATCACGTCCAGGCGGCGCTGTTCGCGCTCGCGCCGATCCAGCCGGTTCCACGAGACGACCAGTCCCCCTTCGCACGGCGTGGCACACACCCGGTACCGGGAGCGGTGGGGGATGCCGGCAGCGGCCTCCTCGTACTCCAGGTCCCCCTCCCAGGCTGTCTCCGTCGCCAGCGCGCGCAGGTACCCGCGCCACAGGTCGGTACCCGCCACGGCGGGATAGGTCTGGAGGACGGTCAGCCCCACCAGGTCCGAGCCGCGTCGGCCGCCGATGTCGACCGCGCGGGGCGAAGCAGCGGCGAAGCGGAGGTCCTCCACCTCGCCGCTGGGACCGAATTCAGGCACGAGGAAGGCGACCGAACCGGGAAGCCCGGCCAGCACACGACGGACCACCTCCAGCGAGGCTTCGTTCACCGTGCTGCTGTGCACGGGTCGTGCTGCCGCTTCCTCGTACTCCGCCATGCACCGAGCATGCCACGCATCAGCCGCGATGCCGACCGTGTCTGCCGCGCCGCCGCGTTCGTCGGGCAAAGCGCCGCAATCGGCTCGGACGCATGGTGCGCATCCGGTCGGCGGCCGAGTCGCATGCGCACCACGGGGGTGGTCCTCGCGTGTTCCTACCTGCGTGCTTCGCGCCGACGCCCCAGGCGCATGCCACCGAACACGAGTGCGGCGACGAACAGCACGGCGCCGATGACCAGCAGCCACAGCAGGCCCTTCACCAGGGCGCCGACGAAGCCGCACACCACGGCGATGAGGACGATGAACAGGAACAGGGCCATGACGGCGCCTCCCTCGGTCAGTCCTTGTGCCCCAGGGCGCCCTTCAACCGGTCGACGGCGCCCTGCGCGGCCTCCTTCACGTCGTCGACGACCTGCTTGGCCTTCGACTCCACCTGGTCGGCCTGGCCCTCGCCCTTGAGTTCCTGATCCCCGGTCAGGTCGCCGGCCTTCTCCTTCGCCTTGCCGGCCATTTCCTGCGCCTTGTTCGACAGGTCGCCCATCGGATCCTCCAGTCGTCCGGCGAGCGGTGCCACCGGCACCGCCTGTTCGTCACTATTTCTACCGATTCCTCTGCATTTTCGCTCGCCGAGCACACCTGCGGCCTCGGACCGCCCCGGGTCAGGCGGCGGCCGGAGTGAGGTCAGCGCGGCCGAACAGGAGCGCGTAGCCGCGGGGCAGGCAGGCCAGCAGGTGGGCGGTGAGGCCCTCGCCGGCCAGGTCGGTGAGGGCGGTCAGGACGCAGGAAGCGTCCCACCGAGCGCCCGCCAGGGTGGTGTTGAGGTTGCCGGCCACGGCCTCGACGAACGCCGGGGCGCCGACCGGTCGGTCGAGCGGGATCGGGGCCACGAACACGGCACGGGCGCGTTCGGGCAGGGCGGCGGCGAGGGCGCAGCGTTCCTCGCCCGCGAGCTGGGCGCCGAGTATGGCCACGACGGTGTCCAGAACGTGCTCGGCTTCCTGGTCGGTGGTGTAGCCGCCGAGTTCGCGCAGCTGCGCAAGGAGGCGGTGGTGCCGGTTCACGGCGGGCCTTCCGGGTGCGGTGCGGGAGCGGTCGGTCAAGGGGTGTGGTCCTGGGGGCGGCCGAAGAGGATGTCGTAGCCGGGGGGCAGTTGGAACAGGATGCGCCGCAGGAGGTCCTCGCCGGCGGCGTCGGCGACCGTGGACAGGACGGCGCCGATGTCCCACAGGGCCGTGGTCTCGCTGGCGCCATCGATCCAGGCGGCGGTGGCGCGCACGAACCGTTCAGGGGCCAGCGGTTCGGTGGCCTGCAGCGGGTTGAGCAGGATCAGGGCCAGGTGTTCGGGCAGACGGGCGGCGAGCTGGGCACGGATCTGGCCCACGAGGTGGGCGCCGAGCAGGGCGAGCACGACGCGCGCCGCCCGTTCGGCCTCCACCGCGGTGTCGTACTTGCCGCGCTCGCGGACGGCTTCGAGGAAGGCTTCCCATCGCAGGGTCACGTCGTGTCTCCCTTCCGCGGCGGCACCGGGGGGCAGGACCCGGGGAGCAGGTGCCGGTGCAGGCTGGTGAGTCGGAACAGCCTCTTGAGGTCTCGCCCGACCCCGCGCAGGACCAGGTGCGCGCCCAGGCGGTCGGCCAGGTTGCGGGCGTGGACCAGGGCTGCCAGCCCCGCGCAGTTCATGAACGTGACCTGGGACAGGTCGAGCACCACGTCCCGGTGCGCGTGCAGCGCGGCGACGAGGCTTCGGCGAAGTTCGGGGGCAGTGGCAAGGTCGATGTCGCCACAGGCGGTCACGGTGGCGGCATCAGCCGTGTGAGGAGCGTGCATGGCGCCCTCGCTGTCAGCTCGGCCTGCACAACGCCCGGCGGGCTCGGGGCGGATGTCCTGTGGGGTGGTGCCGTGGGCTGCGTCGCGCGGCCGGGGGGAACCGCGCGACGCAACCCGGCCCGGGTGCTGCCGGTCAGGCCTGGATCTGCTTGCGGTCCCCGCTGTGGCTGATGGAGATCTTGCGGGGCTTGGCCTTCTCCGCGACCGGGATCTTCAGGGTCAGCACGCCGGACTCGTAGTCGGCGGTGATCCCTTCCGGATCGAGGGTGTCGGAGAGCATGACCTGGCGGGAGAACACGCCGAGCGGGCGCTCGGCGAGCTCCCACTTCACGCCCTCACCATCGCGGCGCGGGCGGCGCTCGGCCTTGACCGTCAGCATGTTCCGTTCCACGTCGATGTCGATCGCCTCCGGATCCACCCCGGGCAGATCGAAGCAGATCACGTACTCGTCGCCGGCGCGGTAGGCGTCCAGCGGCATCGGCGTGGGACGCGACCAGGTGCCGGTCGTGTTCAGGAACTGCTGAGTCAGCCGGTCCAACTCGCGGAACGGGTCAGTGCGCATCAGCATCGCGAAACGCCTCCACTTGATTGTTGGGTGCCAGTGCGCTTCACCTGACACCTTTCTAGCACGTCATCCACTCGATGACAAATACTGAGTCGTCAAAGAAGTGACATCAGCTGGGAGGCAACACGCCCCTGGCGACACGACGTCGGACTTGCTGGGCACGCACGGCCAGGCAGGATCGGCCGGCAGACAGGCGGCCCAGCTGAACGACGGTCTCCTCCGCCCAGGTCCGCCGGGCGGTGTCGTCGGGCAGCGGGTCGCAGCCGGTGAGCCAGTTCCAGCCGGTGGGGGCCGCTGGGCGCAGGTGGCGGGGCAGCGCAGGGCGGCGGCGGAGGCTTGCCGGGTCCGGGCCCGGGCGAGTGCCTGGTTGAGCGCGCGGGCCGGCGGCGGTAGGCGGCCAGGAGCCAACGGGTGGAGGCGGCTACCACGGGTGTCAGGTCGGTGGGCACGGCGTCGGTTCCTCGTGGGCGTACTCGCCCGGGTCCGGTGCGGGCCGGTTTTTCGCGCCGCGTGAGCTGAGCTGCCCCGCTCGCGACGGACCGATGTAGGTGGCCGCCGCTGTCCGACGGAAGGACCCGCATCACGCCCTGCCCGGGCGGGTGGCCGGCTCGGCGAGCGGGACGCCTTCGGCAGGGCGGTGTGCGCCCGGCGTCCTGGCTGTGCCCAGGGGGCTGATGGTCCTGCACGTGGTGTCGATCCAGGAATCCGCTCCCCGCCGGGAGACCATGGGGCCATGAGCACTTCGGACGAGAACGACGCCCCGACCGACGACGCGACACGGAAGCGGTCCGCGGAGCAGCGCAACATCACGGCCCCGACTCCCGAGGACGTCCGGGCCAAGGCCGATGACGAGAAGGACGGAACGGACGACGAGCCGCCGGCAGCCGACCCCCAGGCTCCGTGAGTACCGGGCCGCGGCGAGCACGATCCGCGGCCCCGGACGCCGGTGGCAATCTTGCGGCGGTTACCCCGCTCAGGGGCTCTGGCCCCGGTTCCCGGCGCCCCGGGGGTGCGTGACGTTTGCACCTGCCATGAGTACGAGGTCATTCGTCCGCCTGGCTCGTGCAGCTGCAGGCCAGGACGCCGAAGATGTGCACCAGCCGCTCAGTGAGGGCATCCAGGTCGCCGTGCCCGACGAGCTGGGGCAGCCGGAGCACCATAGGCCGCAGGCCGTAGGAAAGCAGGAAGTAGGCGGCGGTGGCAAGGCAGGCGAGCACTGGTAGGCCGGCGGCGGCCGCTGAGCCGACGGCGGCGGTGAGCCAGATGGTCGCGGCGGTCGTCAGGCCGCACACCGACCCGCGCTGGACGAAGATCACGCCCGCGCCGATGAAGCCGAGCCAGGAAACGATCTGGGCTGCCATCCGCGAGGGATCCACGCTCACCGTGCCGGAGTGCAGCACGTCGGTGAACCCGTACTTGCTGATGAGCGTGAACGGGGCTGCACCCAGGCCGACAACCGTGTAGGTGCGCAGCCCTGCGGCCTTCTGGCGGATCTCGCGTCCCGGACCGATGACACCCGAGAGCATCAGGGCGATGCCGAAGCCGTCGGCCAGCTGTGCCCAGCCCTGGACGGACGGTTCGATGATCCCGTGCAGTGTCCGGCCTCTGATCGGCTTGTTCACGCCGCCCGGCCACTTCGGCCGGCCGGCCGGGCGGGCGGGTGTGCCCGTAACTCAACGACGTCCCCGCGTTACGTCCCCGCCCGCCTGCGCCCTCCTTGCCCGTGCCCTTCCCGTCGGGGCGGCCGACGGCACCGCCCGCCTGGTGAGGGCCAGGGGGCCTGGCCGGCCGAGCCGGCCTGGTGAGTCCGGCCTGCCAGATGGTCCGCCGCAGGGGGGCTGTGTTGGAAGTGCGCTGTTGGTCACCAGCGGTACCAGCGGGAGCGGCCGGATCCGGAGGTTCCGCGGACGAAGAATCCGAGGATCCACAGCACCAGGACGGCTAGCGCCACCCACCAGAGCACATGGACGGCGAACCCGACGCCGAAGAGCAGCAGGATGACGAGCAGGACCAGAAGCAGAGCAACCATGGACGATCACCTTCTCACTGTGAGTCTGCCCCGCCCGGCCCGCATGATTCCGCCGCCCGAGCGGCTGGGCCTGCGGGGACGACAGCTGGTGACGGAGGAACGCTGCTGCGTTGCTGGGCCGCACGGGATCCCGGGCGCTGGACGGCGCGGTCAGGGCAGCGCGGTGGCGTGCAGGCAGGTGTGCCGGCTCGGACCTGGGGCCGCGGCCAACGGCTTGGCCACTCCGGCTTGGACCTCCACCCGGAACGTGCCGGTGTCGTCGGCATAGATCGGGGCTCCGGCGGCGCTGAGCTCGCCGGTGGCGTGGACGACGACGACCTCGGGAGGCCGGTGCGCACCGGGCGGGCCCGGCAGGGTGACGGCGTAGCGTTCGGCGATGTCCACGGCGGGCCTCATCCGGCGGGCGGGCAGCGGTCGCCGCTGAGAGCGGCGCGCAGGGTGTCACGGATGGTGAGGACCTCGGCGGTGCCGGTGACCTCCAGCAGCCGCCGGGGCTGCGGGAGCGGTGCGGCCAGCACCAGCTCGGTTCCGATGGTGCGGGCGTCCAGGCGTCTCGAGCAGGACGTTGCGGCCGGTGGAGTCGCAGAGGACGAGGCGTGACAGGTCGACGACCAAGAGTGGCGGGCCGTCGTCGAGTGCGCCGGCGAGCGCGCCTTCCAGGCGGTGGCGCTCTTCCTGATCGACCTCGCCGTCCAGGCGGACGAGGATGGCCGTTCCCGGCAGGCCCGCGGTCGTGTTCCGCAGGACCGGATCATCGGGTGCCGACGTATCCGCCGGATGGGTCTGGCGGTGGGCGCACATGAGAGGGCCTCCTCGCGCGGGAAGCTGTCCGCCTACGATCCTCCTCTACGGATCGGTGACCGTCCACCGCCCGGAGCCCCGAGGCGACCGCTCGGCCTGCCCCGGCAAGCCGCACCGTCCGCACGCCCGAGTTGCCGCGACCGGCGGGCGCCACAAGACAGACCGGGTTCGGCCGGCCGGCGCTGCCTGCGACGGCGCCACAACCCGTACCGACCTAAAGTCCTGTCTGGAGGGATTTGTTCGGTTTGATACTCAGATGGTCGGGCAGCCGACCAACGCCAGGTGATGCACAGACAAGCCCTGGCTGGCCACTCGGAAGGAGCACACGGCATGACCGTCAATCCCGGACCGCCCGAAGGGCGCCCTCACGCGCCCCTGGTCACCGAGACCCCCAACCCCGGCCCGCCCGCGCGCGGCGGGCGGGACGCCAAGGACGCCGCGCTCGATGCCGCCCGGGCTGTGGATGCGGACGGGCCGCTCACCACCGACCAGGGTGTGCGCGTCGACGAGACCGACAACTCCCTGACGGTGGGCGAGCGCGGCCCGACGCTTCTGGAGGACTTCCAGCTGCGCGAGAAGCTCACGCACTTCGACCACGAGCGGATCCCCGAGCGGGTGGTGCACGCCCGGGGTGCCGGCGCCTACGGCTTCTTCGAGCCGTACGAGTCGCTGGCCGAGTACACCTGCGCCGACTTCCTCCAGGAGCCGGGGCGCCGCACGCCGGTGTTCGTGCGCTTCTCCACCGTCCAGGGCCCGCGCGGCTCGGCCGACACAGTGCGCGACGTGCGCGGCTTCGCCACGAAGTTCTACACCCGGCACGGCAACTACGACCTGGTCGGCAACAACATGCCGGTCTTCTTCATCCAGGACGCGGTCAAATTCCCGGACTTCGTGCACGCGGTGAAGATGGAGCCGCACAACGAGATCCCCACCGGCGCATCCGCGCACGACACGTTCTGGGACTTCTGCTCGCTGCAGCCCGAGTCCACCCACATGCTGATGTGGGTGATGTCGGACCGGGCGATCCCGCGCAGCTACCGGATGATGCAGGGCTTCGGCGTGCACACCTTCCGCCTGGTGAACGCCCAGGGCCAGGGCTCCTTCGTCAAGTTCCACTGGACGCCGAAGCTCGGCACCTACTCCCAGGTCTGGGACGAGGCGCAGATCACCGCAGGACGCGACCCCGACTTCCACCGCCGCGACCTGTGGGCGGCCATCGAGGCCGGCGACTTCCCGGAGTGGGAACTCGGCGTACAACTGATCCCCGAACAGGACGAGTTCGCCTACCCCTTCGACTTGCTCGACCCGACCAAGATCGTCCCCGAAGAACTGGTGCCGGTTCGGCCGGTCGGCCGGATGGTGCTGGACCGCAACCCGGAGAACTTCTTCGCCGAGACCGAACAGGTCGCCTTCCACACCGCCAACATCGTGCCGGGCATCGACTTCACCAACGATCCGCTGCTGCAGGGCCGCAACTTCTCCTACCTGGACACCCAGCTGATCCGCCTGGGCGGCCCGAACTTCTCCCAACTGCCGGTCAACCGCCCACTGGCCGAGGTGCGCACCAACCACCGCGACGGCTACGGCCAGCACACCATCCACTCCGGTACCGGCTACGCGCCGAACTCGGTGGGCGGCGGCTGCCCGTTCACCCCAGGCGGCGGACGCCTGCCCGAGGGCGTCTTCGAGCACTACCAGCAGCGCATCGACGGCGCCGCGATCCGGCGCCGCAGCCCCAGCTTCGCCGACCACTACAGCCAGGCCGCGCTGTTCTGGCGCAGCATGGCCGACTGGGAGCGCGAGCACATCACCGCCGCGTTCTCCTTCGAGCTCGGCAAGGTCGGCGACCGGGCGGTGCGGCAGCGGATGGTGGCCAATCTGACCCGGGTGGACCAGAGCCTGGCCGAGGAGGTCGCCCGACGCATCGGCGAACCCGCGCCCCAGCCGTCCCCCGCGGACGGCGAGGCGAACGCGGCCGGCGTGCCGGTCTCGCCTGCGCTGAGCCTGGAGAACCAGCGCGCAACCGGCATCCGCACCCGCAAGATCGCCGTCCTGGTGGCGGACGGCGTGGACGCCGAGCAGGTCCAGGCGGCGCGGAACCGCCTCGGCGCCGAGGGCGCGACGGTGGAGACTCTCGCCGGCCACGGCGGCACAGTGTCCGGCCGCGACGGCCAGGACGTGGCGGTCGACCGGGCGCTGGCGACGACCGCCTCGGTGCTGTACGACACCCTGGTGCTGCCGGACGGCACAGTGGTGCTCGCCGCCGATACCGACGCCGTGCGGTTCGTCGGTGAAGCCTTGCGGCATGGCAAACCGCTTGCCGTGCTGGGCTCGGGGGCGGCACTGTTCGAGGCCGCAGCAAGTGGCCGACCGGAGCAGGTGGCCGGGGTCGCGGTCCGCGGCAACGGCCAGGAAGCCGACACCGCGTTCTGGGACGAGTTCGTCGCCTTGACCGAACAGCACCGCTTCCCCGACCGCTGACGCCCGCGAGCTTCGCACCCCCGTGCGCCACCCCCTGGTCTCCGGCCGGGGTGGCTGTCGCCCGGCGCCGTCCGGCCTGGCGTGGTGATCGGACTACTCAAACCCGCAACGCGCACCGTTCGAAAGGAGCGGATGTCGATGACGGAGTACGGCTACTTCCTGGCGTGCGAGGAGTTCACCCCAACGGAGCTGATCGACCAGGCCCGCCGGGCGCAGGAGGCGGGGTTCACGAGGTTGGCGATCTCCGACCACTTCCACCCGTGGAACGACGCGCAAGGCAACAGCGCCTTCGTGTGGTCGATGATCGGCGCGCTGTCGCAGACCGTCGGCCTGCCGGTCACCACGCTGGTCACCTGCCCGACGGTGCGGCTGCACCCGGCGGTGACCGCGCAGGCCGCCGCCACGTCCAGCGTCCTGCTCGGTGGGCGGTTCGCGCTCGGCGTCGGCACCGGGAAGGCGCTGAACGAGCACATCCACGGCGACGCGTGGCCCTCGTTCGACGTGCGGGCCGAGATGCTGGAAGAGGCGGTCGAGGTGATGCGTCGGCTGTTCACCCGCGAGGTGACCAGCCATCGGGGCCGGCACTACACGGTCAACAACGCCCGCCTCTACACCGCCCCCACGCAGCCTCTGCCCATCTACGTGTCCGCGTTCGGGACGAAGGCCGCCGAGCTGGCCGGCCGGATCGGGGACGGCTTCGTCACCATGACCTCGGACGCGGACCTGGTGGGGGCCTTCCGGGAGAACGGGGGCGCGGGCAAGAAGGTGGTCGGCGGGGTGAAGGTGTGTTGGAACAGCAACCGGGAGGCGGCGGTCGAGGCGGTGCACCGGCTGTGGCCGACCGAGCTGCTGCCCGGCGAGCTCGCCCAGGTGCTGCCAACACCGGCGCACTTCGAGCAGGCCAGCGAGCTGGTCACCCCCGAGATGGTCGCCGAGACGGTCACCTGCGGCGACGAGGCGGAGGAGCACGTGGAGACGGTGCGCGCCTATGTGAGGGCCGGGTTCGACGAGGTGTACGTCGGACAGATCGGCCCGGACCAGGCGATCTTCTTCGACGCCTATCGCGAGCTGGTCCTGCCCGCCCTCCGCCGCTGAGCCACGCGCCGGGGTCCGGTATGCAGGGCACCCGCGTCTGCAGGTCGACACGTGCGGGTCGGTGTTACTCGGCGGCGCAGCGTGCGGCCATCAGGTCCGCGCTGGGGGCCTGCACAAGGTGCAGTCCTACGGCGTGCAGTTCCTCGGCCAGTTGTTCGGGCGGGGTGGGCCACAGGTCGAACGCCTCCCGTACCTGGCGCAGCACGTCGCCGTCGCGTTCGACGCGGTAGGTGAAGACCGTGCGCACGATGCCGCAGTCCGGCCGACGGGTGACGTCGGCGCTGTACAGGTCCGGGCCCACCCGCACCGGCCCGAGCCGGGCCACCGACTCGCACCCGTCGGGCGGCCGGCCGGGGGCGGGTCGAACAGGAGCAGGCCCCCGGGCACCAGGGCTGTTGAGATCGCCTTCCAGACGGCGCGTCTGGTGGCGGGGTCCAAGCTGGCGATCACGTTCGAGGCGACCGCCACATCCGCCACAGCGGCCAGACCCGCCTGTGCGAGGGGGTCGGGATGCACGGTGACCCGGGCGCGCTGGTCCGCGCCGAGGTGGGCCAGACGGGACAGCAGGGCGGCGCGCATGGCCGGGGCCGGTTCGACGGCGTGAACAGGCACGCTGGAAGCCCGCAGCAGGACTTCGGTGACGATGCCGGTGCCCGCCCCGACATCCACGATCGCGTACCGGGCGCGGCCGGCTGCCCCGGTGAAACGCCGCTCGGCCAGACGCCGGTCGGTCTCGGCCTGCAGCAGGTCGTAGAACTCCGCGGAGACCGCGTAGCTGCCGCTGTCGTCCACCTTCGGCGCTACCTACCGGCCGCCGGCCGCGAACCCGGCCAGGCCACCGCGCGCGCTGTCGCCGAGGCAGACGAACAGGCCAGCGTTCTCAGCGTGATCGCGGTCCCACCCAGAAGGTGGTGGTCCAGGAGCCGACCGCCGCTTGTGCCGATCGCCTTGCGGATGCGGGCCCGCGGCGCGGCGTGGCCGACCCACGCGAGCTCCTCGGTCCGTCCGACCGCCTTGTCGGCGCCGGTGTCGAGCTGCGTGCCATCAACGTCGAACAGTTCCGCCGCCGGCATCAACCACACCACCTCCTCACGCTGGACCCGCGCTCCGACGCTACGGCCCAGCACCCGCCCCCCGTCTGTTTGCCACGCCGAATCCGGGAAACCCGGAGCACCATGGAACCTGTGGAACCTGCTTCCCCCACCGTCGTGATCACCGAGGCCGGAGCGGACGCGGGACCCTCCCGCACGGTAGTTCGCCACCTTCACCGAAATCGGCCCCGACGATCTCCGCAACGCCACCAAGGTCGTCTGCCTCGACCCCGTGACGCCGTCCGGGCCGCCCTGGCGCGCCAGCTGCCCCACACCAGCGAAGTGGCCGTCAGGTCCGCACGCGGCGAGCGCCTGCACGAGATCCGGCTGCGGAACGCCTGCAGCAGCGCCGCGCCCGGGCCGCGGACGCGGTCGGCAGCAGCAGGCCGCGCGAGCCCGTCACTGGTCCTGCGGACACGCGGCCGCACGGGCGCAAGCCGGTCGGCTCGCCGCCAGCACCTCGGATTCCTCTCACAGATGCGGGAAGCAGGCGCCCCGCAGCGATCGGACAGGAGTGTGTGACCATGCCTCGCGGTTCAAGCCCGAAGCGGGAGCGGCAGTACGAGCACATCAAGGAAGCGCACTGGAGCGCGGTGAGAGCAACAAGCGCGCCGAGGAGATCGCCGCCCGCACGGTGAACAAGGAACGCGCCCGGCACGGCGAGTCGAAGACCGCCAGCCGCAGCTCGGTCAAGGACATGTCCTCCGCCCGGCGCGGCGGGCTGCACTCGTACAGCGGCTCCACGGGCCCCACGAAGGAGCAGCTGTACAACGAAGCCAAGCAGCGAGGCATCCACGGCCGCTCGAAGATGAACAAGAAGCAGCTCGAACACGCCTTGGGCCGTTAAGAGGTGACGACCATGGGCACCGTGCCCGTTCCATCCGACCCCGACGTCATCCCGGTTCCGCCGCCCGAACCGCCGCAACCGCCCGCCCCGCCCCAACCGGTGGAGCCGCCCGCCCCGCCCTAGCCGGTCGAACCCCCGGTGCCACCCGACCCGCCCACGCCACCGGACTCGCCCACGCCGCCCGGCTCGCCGCAGCCACCCCCCGAACCGTTGGCCCCACCCGGTCCAGCTGAACCCGCCCCTGAGCCCGCCGCGCCGGAGCTTTCACGGCCCCGCACACCAGAGCCCCTGACTGACCGGGGCGGCGAAGACGCCGAGCAGTGACCGGGCCCTCGGCGTCCAGACCTGCGTTTGTGCTACTCACCAGGGCCGTCATCTGCCGGGTCAAGGGCGGCTACTGGTTGCGGATGTCGGGCATGTCGGACAGAGCCTGCTCCTCAGCGGCACGCGCAGAAATATCTGCACCAAGCAAGAAGCCGAGCGGTGTGGTACAAAACTGCCGGACGTTGGTTACACATGGGTCTCCGACCATGACGGAGATTGCCATGCCCCCTTCGCCGCAACAGCAGCAGGACCGCCAGGCCCAGCGGCGCCTGGCGGTCCTGAGACACGCCGAGGAAGTCACCGGGAACGTCTCGCTGACCTGCCGGTACTACGGAATCAGCCGCAACTGCTTCTACAAATGGCAGCGGCGCTACCAGGAGGAAGGCATCGAGGGCCTGCGCGACCGCTCCAGCGCGCCGCACCACAGCCCGAACGCCACCGACGCCGACATCGTGAACAAGATCGTCTATCTGCGGCAGAACTACCACTTCGGTCCGATGAAGATCCAGATGTACCTCAAGCGGTACCACGACATCGACATCGCCTGCTCCGCCGTCTACCGCATCCTCAAGCGGCTGGGCCTGAACCGCCTGCCGGCGTCCCAGCGCTACAAGCGCCACGACCAGCGTCACACGCGGTACGAGAAGCAGCTGCCCGGCAACCGGGTCCAGATCGACGTCAAGTTCATCGAGCCGATCGGCGTCCCGACGCAGACGGCATCACCGGAACCTGTCCCGGTCACCGGCAAGGCCCCCAAGGTCCGCCGCCGGGCCAAGTACTACCAGTTCACCGCGATCGACGACTGCACCCGTCTGCGCGTTCTGCGGATCTACCCGCGGTGCGACCAGAAGACCGCCGTCCAGTTTCTGGACTACGTCCTGGAGCGGCTGCCGTTCCGCGTCGAGGTCATCCAGACCGACAACGGCGCCGAGTTCCAGTCCGCCTTCCACTGGCACGTGCTCGACAAGGGCATCGCCCACACCTACATCAAGCCGGCCTCCCCGCACCTCAACGGCAAGGTCGAACGCTCACACCGCATCGACGCCGAGGAGTTCTACCGCATGCTCGCCGGTGTCGTCATCGACGACACCGGCGCCCTCAACGAGAAGCTCCGAGAATGGGAGGACTACTACAACTTCCACCGCCCACACGGCGCTCTCGGCGGCCAGACCCCCTATGAACGCCTCAAGCAGAAGACCGAGAGTCACGTGTAACCGAGCTCCGGCAGATGCACACGCGACGATGCCTATCACCGGGCACAGTTCAGTCCTCGCCGCCGCCGGCGGCCATGGTGGAAGGGCCGGACACGATGAACAGAGCAGTACGAGCCAGGATCGCGCACCGAACCGGACGCCCGCGAGTCCGCCGCCCAGCGCCCGTGCGGCGACGCCGCCTTGCGCGCGAACACCGCAGGGTGAAATGTGCGCGGATCGCCGCCCGGCTCCTGGGAGAGCTGATCGGCGGAATCCTCGGATCCTGACAGCACACGCAGCCGATTCCCGCCCCCGGCGCACTTGCGCAGACCTAACCTGTCCCGGCACATGGGGTGAAGCCCGACGCCTGGGCGGCGGGTGGCCCCTCCTGGACCAGGGCTCGGATGGCAGCGGGCCGGGCGCCGAGCCGGCGCCCGTGGACCGGGGTGTCGTCAAAGATCCCGGGCCGGATCGGGCTCGCCGAGGGTGCGGGCGTGGTGGGGGCGGGTCGCCGCCCGCCCCAGGACGTTCATGCTCCTCGGCGTATTCAACCCGACCCGCGCCACCCTCACCGCCCCGCGACAGGACGTGCTCTTCTGACCACGGGCGCGGCCGCTCGCGGGGGTACCAGGCCAATCGCGAACTGTGGTGGAGAAGGTGAAGGGGCGCGGTGTGCACTGCGCGCCCGGCGAAAGGCAGCGATGACGAACGTCGCGGACCGTGACCGGCTCGTCCGACCATCAACCGCGGACGCCTTCGAAGCGCCGAGCTGGAGGCCTATGCCGCCGCTTTGCTGTAGAGCTGGGTCGGTGCCACTGGCCGCGAAAGCCTACGAGGCGAAGCGACGCACGAGGGGTCTCTCGACGTACCGGTAGACGGCCAGCGACATCGTCACGGCCGCGGCGATCAGGGACAGGGCGATGGCGAAGCCCACCCATGGCGGAAGGCCTGGTCGGATGCCGATGAGGTGGCGGACGGTCATCATCAGGGGCCAGTGGGTGATGTACAGCGCATAGGACGCCTCGCCCAGGGCGAGCAGCGTCGGACTGGGCAGGCGGCCGGCGCGGCCGGCGAGGTCGGCCTGGGCAATCCTGGCGATGACAGCGGCCATGGCGGGTGCCGTCGCCGTGGCCAGCGCGTACTGCGCGGGCAGGAACGGGAGGGCTGCGAAGAAGGCCACGAGGAAGGTGCCGATCGGTAGCCGACCGATGTTCCGCCAGGTGCCCGTCTGGATCATGCGGGCGGTGAGGATGCCGAGGAGAAATTCCAGCAGCCTCACGGGTGGGAAGACGTAGATGAACCACAGGCTGTTCTCGTTGACCGGAAGCCAGTCGAACAGCACGGGCCCGGGGACGAGCGTGGACGCCAGTGGCATCACCAGGATCGCCGCTGCCAGGAGCGGCCACACGATCTGCAGCTGACGCACCGGGATCCTCCGGGCGGCAACGATGAGGACCGGGAAGAGTGCGTAGAAGAACGCTTCGCACGAGATCGACCAGGCGGGGGTGTTGAAGCCGGTGTAGAGGTCGGCGTCCGGTACCCAGTCCTGGATGAGGAGCAGGTTCGCCACGGCCGTGCCCGGCCCGTGCGACGGTGGCACGGTCATCGGTACCGGCGCTGAGGTGAGAGCGAAGAACGCGGCGGTCGCGCCCCATCCGAGCAGGTGGTTGGGGATGATCTTCCACCACCGGCGACGCCAGAACGCCCGTGCCCGTTCGCCGGGCCGGTGGACCCACGTCAGCAGGAATCCGGACAGAACGAAGAAGCCGCTCACTGCGCCGGTGGCGAGAGGCTCGCCCGCGCCGAGTGCCTTCTGCAGGGAGCCGCTGAAAAATCCCGACACGTATGTCACGTGGTACCAGACCACGGCAATGGCGAGGACGAACCTCAGTCCCGTCAATGACGGCAGGCGGCTGGATAAAGGCTGGTCAGGCATGTCGTATCTCGACTCCTGGGGACACGGGTGGCCCCGCCAACCGCCTCCGTGCGGAGGGGACGACTGGCAAGGGGGTTGCGGGATGCTGCGTTGGACATGTAGGTGGAGCCGACCTCGCGTTGCGTGTGCGGGCGGGGTTCAGGGGTGTGGGATGACGGCGGTGGGGACCTTCGAGTGGTGAATCACGGCGTGGGCCACGGGGCCGATGTGCAGGCCCAGCCGGGTCCGGCGGGCGCGTCGCCCGATGACCAGGAGTGAGGCGTGGGCGGAAGCGGTGATCAGAGTGTGGGCCGCTCCGCCGGTCTGAATGTCCTCGGTGACGTCGATCTCGGGGAACCGCTCCCGCCAGTCGGCGACGGCATTGCCCAGCAGCTCGGTCTCCAGGGCGCCGAACTCCTTCAGCAGCTCGGTCTCCGGAGGTAGCCAGCCCGCGTAGCCGTAGCTCGACGGCAGGTCCCAACCGTGCAGGACCCGTAGTCGGGCACCGGTCAGCGCGGCCTCGCGGAAGGCGAATTCGAGTACGGCGTCAGCCGGGGTGTGGGTGTCGAGTCCGACGACGATCTCGCGCACGGGCGTGCTGTCCGGCCAGACGACCTCGTCCGTCTCTTCCGCGCGGATCAGGATCGTCGGGATCTCCGTGCGTGCCACGGTCCCGAGGCCGACCGAGCCGACGAGCAGTCCGCGGAAGCCACCGAGTCCACGGGTGCCGAGAACCAGCAGGTCGCCCTCCGCCGCGGCGGTGGCGAGTTCGTCGGCGACGGCTTCACCGGGGATCAGGGCGGATTTGATGTCCAGGTCCGGGTGACGACCGTGGGCGAAGACGGTCAGCTCGGCCAGCATGCGCTGGACTGCGGCGTGGGGGGTGGTCTGCTCGTCCTTGGCCTCTGGAGCTTTGTCGAGCGCGGGCCCGACGTGAATCAGCCGCAACGGCGTGCCTCGTCTGACGGCCTCATCCGCCGCCCAGAGTGCTGCGGAGCGGCTGCGGAACGAGCCGTCGACTGCGGCGAGAACGGGACGTGCCATGGTCAGGTCTCCCTGCGTGGTGGGTCCGGTGAGGCGTAGCTCCGATACCGAGCTACGCGGAAATGGCCTTCGAGCCAGCTTCGGTGACGGGATGCCAGGCCCTGCTGAAGCGGACCGGTCGGCGACCGGTGGTCCGGTCGGTTGGTGCGGGTGGGATTCTGTCTGCGGCGAAGTCGCTGCGGTTCGCCCCGATCGGACTAGGAACGCCCTCGTCCGAGGTCGCAGACCATTGCCCTTCCGTCGGCTGCGGTGAGCACGACATCGGCCAGCTCCGTGCCCTCGCCGCGCGTGTGGACGGCGTCCGCGCGGCGGCCCGTTGCTCGGATGCCGCCGCCGGCCCTGATGGCGTCCAACTCGCCGTCGACCGTCACCGTGGTGAGGTCATCGCCGGAGGTTGCGATCCGTCCGCCGACCGTGACGCGGCCGATCCGTCCGCCTTGCTTGATGCTGAGGGCGGTGGCCTGGAGCTGGACCTGTTCGCCGCGCACAAGGCTGGTGCCGGTGCCACCCGAGGTCGTCAGGTCGCCGCGGACGTCCAGCTGCGGCAGGTCGCGGCTGACCTGGATGCCGATGGCTCCATCGCCGGTGGTGGCGATGCTGTCGAAGGAGGCGTGCCGCAGAGTGCCGTCGTAGAAGTTGAAGCCACGTGCGCCGGTGCCGTGGGTGGTGATCGGGGCCCGGACGTCGAGCCGGTCCAGGTCACCGAAGTTTACGAAGCCGATGCCGCTCGGCCCGTAGGTGGTGATCGTGGCGGTGGCGGTCCAGGACCGTGCCCGTCCCCAGTTGTCGAGTGCCATGTCGTTGGCGCCGTGGGTGGTGATGGTGCCGGTGTTGAGCACCTCGTCGACCACGGCGCCGAAGGAGAGGAAGACGGCGCCGCTGATCAGGTCGGGCGTGCCGGGCCGGATGCCGCCGTCGGTGTGGATCTGCCCGGTGCGCAGGGTCGTGACTCGGGTGGTGCCGCCGGGGACGGCGGCGTCCTGGTCGGCGTGTCCGCCGAGGAAGATGCCGCTGCCGCGGACCGGGTGAGTGGCGCTGCCGGCGCTGATGTCGAGCAGTTCGGCGGTGATCTCGGTGCCAGGGTCGGGTTGCTGGTTCCAGAGGGTGAACGCCCCTTGGAGGGTGTCGACGCCGAAGCCGTGCGGGCTGTCGGTTCGGCCGCGCAGGTCGGCGGCCTCGACGGTCAGGTCTTCGACGTGAACGTGGCCGGAGCGGACGGCGTCGCGGGCGAGGAGCAGTACCTGTCCGCTGGTGCGCACGCGTCGCAGTGTGAGGGTGCCGAGGGTGGTAACCGTGGTGTCGTTGAGGATGGCCGTCTCGTGCTCGGGGGTGCGGATCGTCACGTCTTCCAGGGTGTTGCCCTGGGTCAGGCGTACGCCCTTGGCGCCGAACTCGATGGTGCCGCCGCGCAGCCGGGTGCCAGGTGGCAGTGTGAGCATCGGCATGCCGCAGATCACGGTGTCGACGTGGATGGCCGGTGCGCATTCGTGGATGGCGGCGGCGAGTTGGGCGGCCGTGGACACGTGCTGCCACTCAGTCACGGTGGCCTCCTGCCTGGCGGGTGCCGGCGGTGGTGAGGCGTATGAGTGCGGCGGTGGTGGAGTCGAGCAGGTCGTTCCAGGACCGGGCGAACTTCTCGACGCCTTCGTCTTCGAGGAGTTGGACGACGTCTTCGTAGGAGATGCCGAGCCGGCCGAGAGTGTCGAGGTCGGCACGGGCCTGTTCGTAGGTGGCGCTGATGGTGTCGCCGGTGATGTGTCCGTGGTCGGCGACCGCCTGCAGGGTGTCCTCCCGCATGGTGTTGACGATTCCCGGTGCGACGAGTTCGTCGACGTACATGGTGTCCTTGTAGGCGGGGTCCTTGACGCTGGTGGAGGCCCAGAGGGGTCGCTGCCGGTTGGCGCCGGCCTTCTCCAGCTGCGTCCACCGTTCGCCGGCGACGAATTCCCGGTAGGCCTGGTAGGCGAGACGCGTATTGGCCACGGCGGCCTTTCCTCGGGCCTGTCGAGCGGCAGGGGTGCCCAGGGCCTTCAGGCGCATGTCGACTTCGGTGTCCATACGGGAGACGAAGAACGATGCCACCGAGTGGATCCCGGACACGTTCAGGCCGGCGGCCCTGGCCTTCTCGATACCGGCGCAGTAGGCGTTCAGGACCTCGCGGTAACGGCTGATGGAGAAGATCAGGGTGACGTTGACGCTGATGCCGGATGCGATCACCTCGGTGATCGCGGGCAGGCCCGCCTTGGTGGCCGGGATCTTGATGAGGACGTTCGGGCGCGCCACGAGGTGGGCCAGTTGCCTGGCTTCGGCGATGGTGGCCCGGGCGTTGTGGGCCAGGCGCGGGTCGACCTCGATGGAGACGTGGCCGTCGCGGCCGCCGGTGGTGTCGAAGACGGGGCGAAGGATGTCGGCGGCGTCGCGGACATCCGCCGTGGTGACAAGGCGGATGGCCTCTTCGGCGGTGACATCGAGGTTGAGGGCGGCGAGTTCGGCGAGCTCGTTGTCGTATTGGTCGCCGTGGGCGATGGCCGTCTGGAAGATGGACGGGTTGGTGGTGACACCCGTGACGTGGCGGCGGTGCACGAGGTCGGCGAGGTTGCCGGAGGTGATGCGGGCGCGGGACAGGTCGTCCAGCCAGATCGCGACGGATTCGTCGGCCAGGCGTTTGAGGTTGTCGGTCATGAGGCTGCATCTCCTGGTGGGGGTCCCGGTCGGCCGAGCCGGGGCGTTTGGGCGGTTGGGCGGACCCCGGGGCGGCGGGGAAGACGGGGCGCTACCCCGGGGAGGTTCGCGCGGAGCAGGCCAAGGCCCTGCGGGGGCTTGGTGGTGAGGTGCTCGGGCGCCGGCTGGGTCAGATCGCGCAGCCGTCGGCCGTGCAGGCGCCGGTGTCGGGAGTGGGAGGTGTGCCCTGGGCCGCGACGTCTTCGAGAACCTTGCGGAAGGTGGCGGTGGACTGCGCACCACGCACGGCGAGGCGGCCGTCGAACACGAAGGACGGCACTGCCCGGACGCCGATCCGGTCCGCGTGGCGCATCTCGGCCTTGACCTCTTCGGTGCCGGTGTCGCCGGCGAGGGCGGACCTCACCTTGTCGGGGTCCATCCCCGCCTGCTGGGCGAGTGCGACGAGGGTGTCCAGGTCGGCCACATTGCCGCCGTCTGCGAGGTAGGTTCGCATGAGCGCGTGCTTGACCACGTGCTGGACGCTCGCGTCGTAGTCGCGTTCGGCGAGCCACACGAGTCGGTGTGCGGGCAGGGTGTTGACCGCGAGTGCCCGCTCCAGGTCGAAGTGGAGCCCTTCCTCGGTGGCCACGTCGGCGGTCTGCGCGTGATCGTCGCGGAAGGCGGCGCCGCCACGGGCGAGGTAGTAGTCGAGGAGCGGCTGCGGCTCGTACGGCATGTCCGGGTTGAGCTGGTAGGGGCGGTAGGACACTTCGACATCGGCCTTGCCCGGGAACTCCTCCAGGGCTCGTTCGAACCGGACCTGTCCGATGTAGCACCACGGGCAGGCGATGTCGCTGAAGATCTCGACCTTCATGTGCTTGTCCTCCCTTGTCTCTGCTGCTGTGGGTTATTGAGGTGCTCGGCGACGAGGCCGATGAGGTTGGCCTGGACCGCCGGGTTGGTCTTCGTGGCCAGCCACAGGAGGTGGAAGGCTCCTTCGAGGCGCCGCTGCCGGACGGGAACCCCGGCGGTGGCCATGGCTTGGGCGTACTGCTCGCCCTCGTCGCGCAGAGGGTCGAGTCCGGCGGTCACCACGAGTGCCGGGGGAAGGCCGGTGAGGTCCGGGGCCAGCGCCGGGGCGGCGCGGGGGTCGCTGCGGTCCTGCGGGTCGGGCACGTACTGGTCGGCGAACCAGGCGAGCAGCTCGGTGGTGAGGTAGGGGCCGTCGTCGAATTGACGGCGGCTCACGGTGTCGGCCTGTGGCGGGTACAGGGTATGCGGGACGATCAACACCTGAGTGGCGAGGGCCGCTCCGCCGGTGCGGGTCAGCCGGGCCGTGACGGCGGCCAGGGTGGCTCCCGCGCTGTCCCCGGCGACCGACAGCTTCTCCGGATCGATGCCGAACTGCGATGCGTGGGCAGCGACGTAGCAGGCCGCGGCCTCCGCGTCGTCGACGGCGGCCGGGAACGGGTGCTCGGGGGCGAGGCGGTAGTCGACCGACACCACCACATGCCCGGTGCCGGTGGCCAGGGCTCGCAGGAAGCCGTCGTGGCTGTGGTCGCCGTGGATGACGAACCCGCCGCCGTGGAAGTACACCAGCCCCGGCTGCGGCCCCGTGTCGAGGACCGGCCGGTAGACCGTCAACGGGATCGGGCCGCCGGGCCCGGGCATCGTGGTGGTCGTCACCTCGGCCACGGGTGGCGGCGGTCCGATCACCGCGGTGAGGGCGGAACCGGCCCGCGCCTGTGCCGCGCTGGTGGGCGGGTGACCGCTGTTGCCGTGCGCGGCGATGACGGCGAGCGCGGCGCGGGTGTCCGCCGTGTAGTCCGGCACCGCGGGCTCGGCGGTCACGGCTGGTCCGGGGCTTCGGTGGTGCTGATGACCGCACCGGCGGTCAGGGTTCGGTGCACGGGGCAGTGCTCGGCGATCTCCATCAGGCGCCTGCGCTGGTCGGCGTCGAGGTCGCCGTCGAGGCGAATTCTCCGGGTGATCCGGGAGACGAGGGCGCCCGGGTTGCCGTTGTCGCACTCGGCGCGGTCTGCGGCGTGGACACGCTCGTGGCGCAGGGAGACGGTCACCTGGTCGAGGGGCCAGCCTTTGCGGTCGGCGTACATGCGCACCGTCATGGAGGTGCAGCTGCCGAGGGCGGCGAGGAGCAGGTCGTAGGGGCCGGGTCCGGTGTCCTGGCCGTCGGGTTGGGGCTCGTCGGCGGCCAGGAGGTGCCGGCCGGCTCTGACCGACTGGCCGTAGGGCCGGACTCCGTTCTCGGCCACGACGACGAGTCCGCGCTCCAGTCTTCCGAGGCCGGCGGACAAAGTGGTCACCGGTGGGGTGGTGGCGTGTTCGGTCATGACGGTGTCTCCATGGGTTCGTCGGGGTGGCGGGGTGTCACCTGGTCGCCGTCACGCCTTGGCGGACGCGGCCGGACCGGGTCGGGTGTAGCGGGTGGCCCAGGCGGCGAGGACTGCGGCGATGTACTCAGCGTCCGCACGCTCACTGAGCAGGTGGTCGGCCCCTGGCAGGGTGACGTAGGACTTGGGGTGGCGGGCGGTCTGGAAAATCTGCCGTGCGTTGTCGACGCTGACGGTCCGGTCGATCGGTGAGTGCATGACGAGCAGGGCCGCGTTCAGGGTGCGGATGCGCATGGCCTGGGGCTGGGCGAGGAGGTCGTCGATGAACTGCCGGCGGATACGGAAGAGCCGGCCCGCCAGGCCGACGTCCGCTTCGCCGTGCCGGGTGATCTCCGCCTGCTGGGGTGCGAATTGGCGGACCACGTGGCGGGGTTCGGCCGGGGTTCCGATCGTCGCGACCGCCCTCACCTCGGGGATGCAGTGGGTGGCGGCGATCACGGCGGCGCCGCCCAGCGAGTGCCCGATGAGCAGGGACGGGGCCCGGTGGTTCTCGCGGAGGTGGTCGGCGGCGCGGACGACATCGGCGACGTCGGAGCTGAAGGTGCTGTCGGCGAAGTCGCCGCCGGAGTGGCCGAGGCCGGTGAAGTCGAAGCGCAGCACCGCGAGGCCGTACGCGGTGAGGGCTTTGGAGATGCGGGCCGCGGCGTGGCTGTCCTTGCTGCAGGTGAAGCAGTGCGCGAACACCGCGTACGCCGTCGGGGTGCCCGCGGGCAGTTCGAGGGTCGCCGCCAGTGGCGCTCCCTGGGAGCCCGGGAACGTGAGGTTGCTGCTGGGCCTGGTCACCGCCGTCCTCCTTCTTCGTGGTCTCGGCCCTGGACGCCGGCCTGCCTGTGCGGCGGGCGGCGCGGGTGGGCTGTCAGAAGGCGTGGGCCGGGGCGTTGACCTCGGCCAGGACGACGAGTTCGGCCAGCAGGGCGCGCAGCAGGCTCTCGGTGATGTCGTCGCCGGTGAAGTTGCCGTCTGCGTCGAAGCGGTGGTGGGACTGGAAGACGGTGACCTCCGGGTGGGAGACCACCGGGGTCTGGACGCGGTGGAGGATCTGGCGCAGGACGAGCTGGCCGCGGGCGGTGCCGAACTGGGAGGGGGAGGCGCCGAGGATGGCGGTGGGCTTGCCGCGCAGCGCGTGCTGGCCGGCGGGGCGGGAGAGCCAGTCGAGGGCGTTCATCAGGACGCCGGGGATGGCGGAGTTGTACTCGGGGGTGGCGATGATGACGCCGTCGGCCTCCCGCACGCGGCGGCGCAGGTCGGCGACCGCGGCGGGTTCGGGGCCGCTTTCGAGGTCCTGGTCGAAGTAGGGCAGGGTGCCGAGTCCGTCGTAGAGGTCGATGGTGACGTCGGCCGGGGCGAGGGTCTGGACGGTGCGCAGCAGGCCGGTGTTGTGGGAGGTGCGGCGCAGGCTGCCGGAGATGGCGAGGAAGGTCAGGTCGGACATCGCGGGGGTGCTCTTTCGGTGGCTGCGGGAGGGCGGGGTGGGGCCGGCCCGGCACCGCGGTCGGTGCGGGGCCGGCCTGTGGTCCGCGGTGGCGTGCGCCTTGCAGGGCGACGACGTGGGCCCGTGGACGGCTAGGTCACATCGGGTAGACGGGCTGGTGGGCGCGGACGGTGATCCAGCGGGTCTCGGTGAAGGCCTCGATGTTGGCCTCGCCGCCGAAGCGGGCGCCGGTGCCGGACCAGCCGACGCCGCCGAAGGGGATGAGGGCGTCGTCGTTGATGGTCTGGTCGTTGATGTGCACGAGGCCGCTCGGGATGCGCTCGGCCAGGTCCAGGCCGGCCATGACGTCACGGGTGAGGATGGCGAGGGAGAGGCCGTACTGGTCGTCGGCGGCGAGCTGCGCGGCCTCGTCCACGGTGGTGAAGGTGCGGATCGGGACGACGGGGCCGAAGACCTCGTCGGCGTAGGCGGGTGCGTCGTCGGGGACGTCGACGAGGACGGTGGGGCGGTAGAAGAGGTTGTCGTAGGTGCCGCCGGCCAGCACGCGGGCGCCGGCTTCGATGCTGGCGGTGACCTGGGAGTGGATGAGGTCGCGCTGGTGGGCGTTGATGAGGGGGCCGAGGTCGACGTCGGAGGCGGCGGGGTCGCCGACGGTGAGCTGCTCGGCCTTCGCGGCGAGGCTGGCGGTGAACTCCTCGGCGATGTCGGCGTGGACGAGGATGCGGCCGGTGGCCATGCAGACCTGGCCCTGGTTGAAGAAGGAGCCCCACGCGACCGTGGACACGGCGCGGTCCAGGTCGGCGTCCGGGAGCACGATCATCGCGTTGTTGCCGCCGAGTTCGAGGTGGGCGCGCTTGACGCCGCGGGCGGCGGCTTCGCCGACCTTGCGGCCGGCGCCGGTGGAGCCGGTGAAGGAGATGACGCGCACGTGCGGGTCGTCGACCAGCGCGGCGCCGGCGGCGCCGTCGCCGGGGACCATGGTGAGGACGCCCTGCGGCAGGCCTGCCTCTTCGAAGATCCGCATAATGATGACGCCGCCGGACACGGCGGTGCGGGGATCGGGCTTGAGGACGACGGTGTTGCCGAGCGCGAGGGCCGGGGCGACGGAGCGAATCGCCAGGATGAGGGGCACGTTGAAGGGCGAGATGACGCCGACGACGCCGGCGGGCATCCGGCGGGTCATGCTCAGGCGCGGCTCCGTGGAGGGCATGACCTGTCCGATCGGGTGCGAGCAGAGCACGGCGGCCTCGTAGCACTCCTGCTCGGCCTGGTCGGTCTCGAAGACGGCCCGGGCGCGGGTGCTGCCGCTCTCGCGGATCAGCCAGTCCTGGATCTCGGGCGCGGTGGCGGCGAACAGTTCGGCCGCGCGCCGCAGGATGGCGGCGCGTTCGGTGTGCGAGATGGCGGCCCAGGCGCGCTGGACCTCGGCGGCGCGGGAAGCGGCGCGGGCGATGTCGTTCGCGTCGCCGGAGCCGATGTGCTCCAGGGTCTCTCCGGTCGAGGGGTTTATGACGGCGGTCTTGCCTCCGGCGGCGTCGTGCCAACCGTCGATGTTGATCTTTCCGGACCACAGGACGGGGTCGAACAGGTTCATGGCTTTCCTCGAAATCGTGGTGAGTCCGCTCATAGGGCGGGACACGTGGTGGTTGAGCGGGCCGGGGACGGCCCGCCCGGTGGCTCGGGGGTAGCGGCCGGGCGGGCCGGGTCCGCGCGGCGGGCCCGGCTACGGGGGTGCCGGTCCTGCCGCGCGGAGTCACAGGGTCAGCGCGTGGCGCGGTACGCCTGCTTGATCACGTCCGTGACCGCGGCGGGGTGGCTGACCATGACGGCGTGGGAGCTGCGGACCTCGGTGACGTGGGCGCCGGCGCGCTTGGCCATGAAGCGCTCCAGACTCGGGGCGATGGCGTGGTCGTTGGTGGCGACCACGGCCCAGGACGGGATCGTCTTCCACGCGGCGTGCTCGGCCGGCTGTCCGAACGCCTCAGCGGCGATGGGTCGCTGGGAGGCGGCCATGAGGGCCGCGGTCTTCGCGTGCACGTCACCGGCGAACGCGTCGGCGAACCTGGCAGGGTCGAGCATGACCTCGGTGCCGGTGATCCCGTCGGGCCGGGTGAACTGGAACACCTGCTGCGGCAGCGGCGGCACGCTCGCGTCCGGGTGCTTCTCCAGCAGCCCGCCAAGCGTCTCGCCCTGGTCAGGTGCGAAGGCGGCGACGTAGACCAGCGCCTTGACGTCGGGGATGTCGGCTGCCGCGTTGGTGATGACGGCGCCGCCGTAGGAGTGGCCGACGAGGATCTTCGGGCCCTTGATGGCCTTGAGCAGACCCTCCAGGTAGGCGGTGTCGTAGTCCAGGCCGCGCAGCGGGTTGGCGATCGCCTGGACCGGGAAGCCCTGGTGGCGCAGCTGGGCGGCGGTGTCGTTCCAGCCTGAGGCGTCGGCGAACGCCCCGTGGACGAGCACCACGGTGGGCTTGGGCGCCGAGGTGCCCTGGTCCTCCGCGACGGCGGGCGACAGGGAGGTGAGGGAGGCGACCACCGCCGCCGCGGTGGCGGCGACTGCGGCGGCACGACCGGTGTGCTTCTCGGTGCTCATGAGATTCCTTGCATGTTTCATGCGGCGCACGCCGCGAATGGATGGCCGGACCGCGTCTGCTTCCGCTCCCGGCATGGGGATGGGCGGCAGCCTTGTATCTGCTGCCCCAGTGGCGCGCTGTCCCGGTGGAACAACCATGCACCACAAGTTTCGTTACAGTCAATTAGTGAAACTAAACTGCTTACTGCGCGACCCGAAACTGGCTAGTGTTGATGCCGACAGGAAGGGACATGCCGTGAGCAGCAAGGACCAGACGACCGCGAGCCGCACACGCCGCCCGCGCCCCAAGGCGGGGACGGAGGCGGCCGCGCCCGAGCAGGAGCGCACACCCCACCCCGGTGGCAGGCCACGGGACCCGGCGATCGAGGGGGCGATCCTCCAGGCCACCCGCAACCGCCTGGCCACCGATGGCTACTCGCGGATGACGATCGGGGACATCGTCGCCGACGCCGGCGTCACCCGCCCGACCCTCTACCGGCGCTGGCCGAACAAGTACGAGCTGGTCGTGGACGCGCTCCACTACGGCCTGCAGCAACGGGAGGCCGCCTTCCCGCCGATGGAGCTGGAGCGGATGACTCCCCTGGAGGCATTCACCGAGGCCGTCCGGCGCCTCGACCCCCGGGCCAACAATGAGCGCGCCATGGCTCTGATCGGCAACTTCATGGGCGAGACCGAGCGCGAACCGGGCCTGTTCGAGCATCTCATCGAGCACGGCAACAAACCGCGCTGCGAGGAACTGCTCCTGACCCTGCGCCATCTCCAGGACAAGGGTGCGGTGCGCCGTGACGTCGACCTCGACACGCTGGTCAGCCTGTGCCTGGGCAGCTACTTCGGTGACTACCTGCGCACCGGCCAGAAGACCCCCCGCGACCTGGCCGACCGCGTGGTGGCCACCATGTGGCCAACGATCAGGACGGACGAGCATGAGTAGCCTCCATCAGGCGGAAAGACCGTGCCGACTCCTGGATGCCGGGCACGTGCGGCAGCCGTGAGACGGCGACGCGAAGCGGGGCCTGCGCACGCCCGGTGCGACGACGCGCGCAGGCATCCGCAGTCAGTCGCCCTCGGCCGCCGCAGTGATCAGGCGGGCGATCTCCTCACTGCGCCCGAACATCGCGGCGTGGCCCGCCGCAACCTCCACCGAGACGGCGCCGATCCGCGCCGCCATCTCCCGCTGCCCCCACGCCGGTACCATCCGGTCCCCCGTGGCGACGGCGAAATAGCACCGCACCGCCTTCCAGCCCGGCGGGCCCGCCTTCTCCGTCAGGGCGGCCAGCGCCACCGGCCGCTGAGATGCCGCCAGCCCGCTCGCGGTCTCCGCGTCGACATCGGGCGCGAACATGGTGCCGAACTGGCTTGGATCGATGAGCAGTTCGATGTTCGGCAGCCCGTCGCACCCGGGGATCTCGCCGGGCGGAACCGGCAACGGCAGCGGCTGGGTGATCCTCGCGGCCGGTCCGCCGTACCTCGCGTCCAGGTCCGAACAACTCTCCCCTTCCTCGGGAACAAACGCCGCGACGAACACCAACGCCGTGACGTCGCCCAGGCCGGCGGCCGCCTCGGAGATCACCGCGCCGCCATAGGAGTGGCCGACCAGGACGACCGGCCCCGGCACGCTGGTCAGCAGACACCGCAGATAGAGGGCGTCATGGCGAAGCCCGCGCAATGGGTTGGCGATGGCCACCACCGGATAGCCGCGCTCCTGCAGGATGCGCGTGACCCCAGCCCAACTGGAAGCGTCGGCGAACGCGCCGTGGACCAGCACGATCGCAGTCCTGTTCATGTCACTGCCTTTCTGGGGATCGGTCGATGAAGATCCGAGCGGACTCGGCCACCTGGTCAATGGGCTTCGATGTCGCGCCTGGAAGTCGCAGGGACGGTGTTCGCCGACGTTCGTCCACGCAAGCGGCGGCATCATCCGGCACAGAAAAGATCGCGGAGCCGACTTCCGGCGCGATGATCACGCCCGCAAGCCCCATCGCGGTCGCGACGAGCATCGCGTTCACCGATGCCGACAAAGGACTCCGCGAAGTACCCGCCCACTCACTGAGGGCCATGCCTGCTCCTTCCCTGCCGCTCGCAGCGCCGACAGCTGATTCACCTGATGGGCAGTGCCCAACGAGGACACTCGACCGGCCGCATTCGCTTCGACTAGCGCTTCCGGATCGCCGGTGAACTACCGGGAGCCCGGTGAGTCCTCGATCACAGGCCCCCGCCACTCGCTACGGGCGAGGCTGGCGACAGGGCTGCGATCCTGGCCGTCGGTCACGCAAAGCGATGCACACACGGCTTGCCTGACGTCCCCTCATGACCGGTGCGTCGTAGCCGTGATCACACTCTCCCCGCGCCACTGAACGCCGACTGAATGCCCGCCGAACGCCTCGGTCGCACGACGACCGCAGGCAACAGCCCGCCCCCGGTTCGCGCCCCTGGACCTCGGCCGGGGCGGCGCAATTTCACAAGATCATCACCGCGACCACTACGCTGACGAAGTTTCGCTACACACATGTCGAAGTTCGGAGGACCCGTGGGTCACATCGAGGCACCCCGGTGCTCGCCCGACGCGGTTCGGTTCACGCTCCTCAGCGGAGTCGAAGCGCACCGCGGCGGCCAGCGGCTGCACCTGGGGCCGCCGCAGCGCAAGGCGGTGCTGTGCGCGCTTGTCTTCCGCCGCCGCCAGTGGGTGTCGGCCCAGAGCCTCCTCGACGCCTTGTACGAGGAATCCGTCCCGGCCAGCGGCATCGGCGTGATCCAGACCCACGTGGCCGGACTACGCCGGGTCCTCGAGCCCGAACGCAAACCGCGCACCCCACCCGCAGTACTGTTGTCCGGCCACGGCGGCTATCAGCTGCAAATCGGCGGCGAGCAGACCGACCTGGGCGAGTTCGACCGCCTGGTCGCCGAAGGCGAACGCTCCCGCGACCGATCCGACTTCACCGGCGCCGAACAGGCCTACGCCCGGGCGCTACGGCTGTACAGCGGCGAACCGCTGGCCGGCATACCCGGCCCCTACGCCGCCATGTGGCAAACGGCCCTGACTGAACGCCACCTGGCCGTCCTGGAAGACAGCCTGGATGTCGCCCTCACCCTGGGCCGGTGCGACGCGGTCATCGACAAGTTGCGGGTGCTGACCACCGAACACCCGCTGCGCGAACGCTCGCGCGCCCTGCTCATGCGCGCCCTGCACCTTCGCGGGCGTCAGTCCGACGCCCTGGAGGTCTATGCCCGGACCCGCCGGCTCCTCGTGGACGAGCTCGGCGTCGAGCCGGGCCACGAACTGCGCACTCTGCACAGCCAGATCCTGTCCGGCCGCGCTCCGGCGGCAGACCTGACAGCACTCCCCGACCCCGTCAGTGCAGCCGCGCCGACCGCCACTCCGAGCACGCCTGGCAAGACCTCCCCCGACCAGCCCCCGCTGACCGACCGTGAGGAGCAACTGGCCACCATCCTCGCGTCGGCCGAACGTGCCGCGGCCGGCGAAGGCGGCCTGGTCACGGTCTCCGGACTCTACGGACACGGCAAGTCCCGGCTCCTCGACGAAACGGCATTCCGCATACCCGGCACACGACGGGTCAACCTCCCGCCGACGACCGCCGCAGACAATGAACCGCTCGGCCTGCTGGCCGACATCCTCGGCAGCCTCGGTCTGCGTCCGGGCGAAGGCGGAGCAACTCTCCAGACCCTGCATGCCGGAAGAACAAACCACGAACTGGCGGACCTGGTCTTCCAATCCCTGGCCGGCAGTGCTGCCGGCCAGCAACTCGTGCTGCTCGTCGACAACGTCACCTTCGTCGACGAGCAGTCGCTCCGGCTCCTCCAGATCCTGGCGCAGCACTTGCGCACCTCACGGGTCCTCCTGGTGCTCGCTCTGGAGGAACAGCCGTGGGATCCGGTGGCAGTCCAGTGGAACGCCGCACTGGAGAAGGCCGCCTCCGCGGTCCTGCACCTGGGCAAGCTCAACGAGTCCGCGATCACCGAACTCGTGGCCGGCCGTCCGGGCGTGGACCGCCCCGAGGAACTCGCCACGAGCATCCACCAGGCTACGGCGGGCATCCCCTTGACCGTCGTCGCGCTGATCACCGATCAGTCGAATCTGCCCGACCCGCAGAACGTTCCGGCGTTTCCACCGGAGGGCCGGTTCACGCGGGCGCTGTCGCAGGTACTGGAGCACTACGAAGCCAAGCGTGCGATGCTGCTGCGGGCTCTGGCCGTGCTGCACGACGACCGGCCGACGCTTGAGGTCATCGCCGCGGCGTGCGAGGAGCCCGTGGCGTCTGTCCGGGACAAGTTCGAGCGCATGGTGACGGTCGGCATGCTGGCCTCGGTCAACCCCCCGCAGTTCCGCCACCCCGTGGTCGCCAACGCCATGCGATGGCTCATCACACCGCAGGAGACCACGCGCTTTCGCGTCGCGGCCGCCCAGCACGCCCGACTCTCCGGGCACAGCGCCCGCCGGATCGCCCACTACCTGGACGACCTCGCCGGCCCGCAGTGGTCCCACTGGACCTCCGTCCTGGTGGAGGCCGCCGATGAGTGCCTGCGTGACAACCTGGTTCAAGAAGCCCTGCGCCACCTCCAGGCCGCCCTGCGGGTCGCCGCCCCCGAGGAGCGCGACACCGTCCTCGTCAAGCTCGGGCAGCTGGAACTGTGGGTGAACCCGGCCGCGTCACTGGCCCACCTCGACGAGGCGCTCAAGACGCAGCGGGCCGCGAAGACGGCCCCCACCGCAGTGATCCCGCTCGCATGGACCATGGCCTCGCACCGCCAGGCCCAGGCCGCGCTCGCGCTCATGGACGAAGTGATCGCCGAGACCGAGCGGCAGTACCCGACGACGGCGAAGGCCATCCGAGCCTCCGCCTGGATGGTCGGTGCGCTCACCTACGAAGGCTGGGCATCGTACGTACAGCGGCTGCGTGCCGAGCAGACGGCCGGCACCGGCGCCCACGACCCCATCGCGGCCGCCGCCCTCACCTGGGATGACGCGTTCAACGTCCGGTGCAGCGCGCAGGAAGCGATGGCCCGCTTCCCCTCAGAGGGCAACGAGGACGGGGCGTGGGGGAATCTGCCTCGGGAGGTGGTCGGCATCCTGACCCACATCGCCGTGTGGGCCGATGACCTCACCCTCGCCGCCCAGCTCAGTGACCAGAACGATGACCGATATTTCGGCACCATCGACATCTACCGGCGCGTCCTGCTTTCGGAGATCCTCATACGCTGCGGCGACTACCAGAGGGCACTGGACGAGTGCGCCCCGGTGGCCGGCCTGCCGCTGGATCAGGTCCCGCGGCGCCCCGCCGCGCTGGTCGCCCAGTACGCCCATGCTCTGCTCGGCCTGGGCCGAGTCGACGAGGCCGAGCAGTGGCTGGACAGTGTGACCGAACACGCGAACCCCGAGGCATGGGAGTGGACGGTCGTGAAGTACGTGCGCGCCCTGATCTGCTCGGCCCGCGGACAGGCTCGCCAGGCCGCCGCACACTTCCTCGACTGCGGCCGGCGCAACGCCGCCTGGGGCCTGAACAACCCCGCCTACATCGCCTGGCGCTCATCCGCCGCGATGGAACTGCTCAAGATCGGCGAACACGAACGCGCCCGCGAACTCGCGGCGGCCGAACTCGCCATCGCGCAGCGCTGGAACACCCCCTTGACCATCGGACGCGCCTGGCGGGCCGTCGCACTGACCTCTCCCGAAGCCGTCACTCTGCCCCTGCTGGAGCAGGCCGTCGGCCACCTGCGCCGCAGCGAGACTCTGATCGAACTCGTCCCCGCCCTCTTGGACCTGGCCCGAACCTGCGTCAAGATCGGCGACACCCGGCGTGCCCGCGAGCTCCTGCTGGAGGCACGCGGCCTTGCCGACCCCCGAGGCATGGCTCTGCTCACCATCCAGATCGACGCCCGACTCGATGAGATCCCCCGGCCCGACGACGCGGTACCGACACCCTGACGGCGGCGTTGGACCGACGTTGAGACGGGATTCAGCCTGCCCGAACAGGGTGGATCCATGAACCTCCTCACAACGGCGGCCAGGCGCTCGGTTGTCCCACACAAACCGCGTGTCGACGCGCCCATGGAATCGTCCGCCCGCACCACCACCTCGCGCGGGCGGACGAAGGCCCGTCCTCCGAAACCTGGGACGCCGGTGAGTTGCCCCGCGCCAGGCCTCCTGCCCGCCCCCCTGGGCTCCGCCGCTCTCCACATGCAAACCCCGCTCGCCGCCGTCAGCACGCCGAGGCCCGCCTACGGCCCCAGCGCCATGGCATGCGAGCGCCCCGGCGAGCCGGCCGACCTGCCGGAGATGCCCGACCCGTACGCCGTCCGCTATCGCGACGCCCGCGACCTCTCCCGGACCCTGCTGGGTCGGCTGACGGAGCTGGAGAAGGACACCCCGGCCCACTCCCACGTGCGCGGGGCACTGATCGAACTCAACCTCTCCCTCGTCAGGTTCGCCGCCCGCCGCCTCGGCACTCGACCGGAGACATACGAGGAGGTCCTGCAGGTCGGAACAATCGGCCTGATCAACGCCGTCGACCGCTTCGACCCGGCACGAGGCGTGGAGTTCGCCAGCTTTGCGATGCCCACCATCGTCGGCGAGATCAAGCACTTCTTCCGCGACTCCACGTGGGCTGTCCACGTGCCCCGACGCCTCCAGGACCTGCGTTCCACACTGGCCGACGCCCGGGCCCACCTCGAGCAGAACCTCGGACGCACCCCGAGCATGGCAGAACTGGCCGAACACCTCTCGATCGGTCCAGCAGACGTCTCTGATGCGCTCACTGCCGCCAACGCCTCCACCGCCGCCTCGCTTGACGCACTCCTGGACGCCGGGTCCCGACAGGCCGATCTCGAGCGCGGTTTCGGCTTCGACGATGCCCGCTTGCCTTTGGTCGACGAGCTTCTGTCGCTGCGCCCGTTGATCGCCGGCCTCACCGGACGCGAGCGCCTGATCCTTCACTTGCGCTTCATCGAGGAACTGCCCCAGACCGCCATCGCCCAACGCCTCGACATCTCGCAGATGCAGGTCTCCCGACTGCTCTCCCGCATCCTTTCCACCCTGCGCACCGGCCTGATCGGCGAGCAGGCTACGCCCCGCCCCTGAACCGTCCACGGGCTTCGAGAGCAGCGGCAACCGAGTGCCCGTGGAGCCGGGGTTGGCCGGCGACCCGGCTCACTGAGCGTCCACCGCCTCGTCCGGTGTTGCAGTCAGGAGCCGCTGGTGTCGAGCTCGTCGAGGACGTGTCGGGCGATGGCAAAGGCCGTGTTGGCGGCGGGGACACCGCAGTAGACGGCGGTCTGCAGCAGGACCTCGCCGATCTCCTCACAGGTCAGGCCGTTGGTGAGAGCGGCGCGCACGTGCAGGGCCAGCTCCTCGTGGTGGCCTCCGGCGACCATGGCGGTGAGGGTGACGCAGCTGCGGGAGCGTCGGTCCAGGCCCGGCCGGGACCAGATCTCTCCCCAGGCGTAGCGGGTGATGAAGTCCTGGAACTGTGCGGTGAAGTCAGTGGTGCGTGCCACTGCCTGGTCGACGTGGGAGTCGCCTAGGACGGCGCGGCGCACCTGCATGCCTACGGCGTGCCGGTCGGCTGCACCGTCGGCGGAGCCCGCAGTCGTGGCGAAGTGGGCGTGGAGGGCGGCGGTGACAGGGCCGGGTTGTTCGACGCCGGCGAGGTGGGCGGCCTCGCGCACCTCGGTGAGTGCGGCGTCGGGGATGTTGTCGGCGAGTTGTCGGGCGTGGGCCGGTGGGGTGGCCGGGTCCTGGCGTCCCGCAACGACCAGCGTGGGCGCGGTGATCCGCAGGAGATCGTCGCGCAGGTCGTAGTCGGCGAGGGCGTCGCAGCAGGCGGCGTAGCCGGCAGGGTCGGCGGCGGCCAGGTCGGCGAGCAGGGTCGCGCCGTACGGGGTGGCGGCGGTGGCCGGTTCGGCGAACCAGCGGCTGGGGGTGGTGGCGAGCAGCGGTTCGGTGCCTTGCTCGCGGACCAGGCGGGCCCTCTCGTGCCAGGCGGCGGGTTCGCCGAAGTGGGCGGAGGAGCACATAAGGGCGAGGGTGGAGATGCGGTGGGGGTGGTGGATGGCGAGGTGGGCGCCGATGGCGCCGCCGAGTGAGATGCCGGCGTAGTGGAAGGCGGGCCAGCCGTGGTGATCGGCGAGGTCGAGCACGAGTTGTGCGAGATCGGCCACGGTGGTGGCCCCGGGGGCCGGGTTCGGCAGGACGGTGGTGGGCGTGCTGCCGTGGCCGGGCAGGTCGAAGCGGAGCACCCGGTGGGTGCGGGCGAGTGCGTTCAGCTGGGGAGCCCAGACGGCCAGTGAGGTACCCAGCGAGGGGCCGAGGATCAGCGGCGGCGCGTCGGTGGGGCCGTCGAGGTGGTGGTGGAGCAGACGCGGGTGATGACTCACGGGTGTTTCCTTCTGCGGCACGTCGGGGTGCCGGGTGGTGGCTCAGTGCTGCGCGGGCGGGGTACGCAGGGAACGGTCGACGAGGGCGGTGGCGGAACCGAGGTAGTGGGCGGGGTCGGCGAGTTCGGCCAGTCGGCCTTCGGGCAGGGCAAGCCCGGTAAGGGCTGGATCCTGGCGTAGTGCCTGGTAGAGGGGGATGCCCTGTTCGGCGGCGCGGTGGGAGGCGCGGGTGAGGAGGTCCTTGGCCGGTCCGCGTCCGATCAGTGGGGCCAGGGCGATGCCGATCCGCTCGGAGACGATCAGCCCTTCGGTGAGGTCGAGGTGGGTGCGCATCCGCTGCGGCATGACCCGGAGTTGCTCGGCGAGTTCGGCGGCGCCGCGGGCGGCGCCGCCGGTCAGCCTGAGAGCCTCGCGCAGGGTCTGCCATTCGGCGTGCCAGGCGCCGGAGGGTCGCTCGTCCTCGGCAGTCATCGATCCGAGCAGGATCGCGGCGAGCGCCGGTAGCCGGCGGGCAGCTGAGGCGATCAAGGTGGCGTGGACCGGGTTGTTCTTGTGCGGCATGGCCGAGGATGCTCCGCCACTGCCTTCGGTGACCTCGGCGATCTCGGTGCGGGAGAGAACAAGAACGTCGGCGGCGATCTTGCCGAGTGCCCCGGCGGTGAAGGCCAGCGCGGCGCCGAGATCGGCGATCGGGGCGCGCAGGGTGTGCCAGGGCAGTGCGGGCTCGGCGAGCCCGGTCTCGGTGGCGTACTCGGCCAAGAGCCGCAGTCCGATGTCGCCGCCTGCAACGGGAGTCCGGTCGGCTTCGGCGTAGGCATGGAAGGCGGCCAAGGTGCCTGCAGCGCCGCCGAGTTGGACGGGCAGCGATTGCCGGACGGCCTGCAGGCGGGCATCGGCATCGAGGACCAGGGAGCGCCAGCCGGCGACCTTGAGGCCGAAGGTGGTGGGGACGGCGTGCTGGGTGAGGGTGCGGCCGGGCATCGGGGTGTCGCGGTGCTCGGCGGCGATGTGGGCCAGGGCGGCGGCGGTGCGCTCCAGGTCGGCACGCACCGGGGGGAGGGTGCGGTGGGTGACCAGCATGGCGGCGGTGTCGAGAATGTCCTGGCTGGTGGCACCGCGGTGGACGTAGGCGGCCGAGCCCGGATCCCGCATCGCGACGGTCGTGGTGAGGTCGGCCACGAGCGGGATCACCGGATTGCCACCGGAGCCGGCGCGCCGGGCGAGATCCGGCAGGTCGTAGCTGTCGGCGGTGCAGGCCGCGCCGACCGCCCGGGCGGCCCGGGCGGGGGCTAGGCCGACGGTGACCTGGGCGCGGGTGAGGGCCGCCTCCGCGTCCAGCATGGCCTGCAGAAAGGCGGCGTCACCGGTGGCGGTCTCGGCCGCCGAGCCGGCGTATCCCGGGGAGAGCAGGCCGAGGACGGCGCCCGGTGAGGAGTTGCCGGCGCGGTTGTCAGGCGAACTCAAGGAAGACCGTCTCCTCGTCCGGTCCGTCCCCCGCCTGGAGACGGATGTCGAAGTGGTACACCCCGTCGCGTTCGGCCGTGGCGACCAGGGTTGCCCGGCGCTCGGTGGGCAGTTCGCCGAGCACCGGGTCCGCGGCCAGCGCCGTCACCTGCTCGGGCAGGTAGATACGCGTGTACAGGTGCTGCAGCAGGCCGCGGGCGAAGACGCACACCGCCAGGTAGGGCGTCGCACCGTCGCGGTGGGCACCCGGTGCGAGCGTACGCAGGGTCCAGCCACCGTCGCTGCCTGTGGCGACACGGCCGAAGCCGGTGAAGTCCACACCGGTGCGGCCCAGGACGGCGCCGGTCCCCGGGTCGCGGCGCAGCGACCCGGGGACGCCGGTCAGGCTGCCGTCCGGGGCGGCCTGCCAGAACTCCAGGAGCGCGTCGGGTACCGGGGCACCGGCGCCGTCGAGGACGCGTCCGCGGATGGTGATGGTGGCGGGGTGGCCGGTGGGGGCTATCGTCTCGCCGCCGGTGAACGGCAGGGCGTAGCCGTAGAAGGGGCCGATGGTCTGCGAGGGGGTCGGGGGAAGATGGATCATTGGCGGCCTTCTTCGGTCCAGGTGGCGGCGGGGCCGTCGAGGACGATGTCCCAGCGGTAGCCGAGCGAGCATTCGGCGACGGACAGGTTGTGGTCGTAGGTGGCGACCAGGCGCCGGCGGGCGGCGGCGTCGGTGACGGAGTGGAGGATGGGGTCGTAGGGGAAGAGCGGGTCGCCGGGGAAGTACATCTGGGTGACGAGGCGCTGGGTGAAGGCGGTGCCGAAGAGGGAGAAGTGGATGTGGGCGGGCCGCCAGGCGTTGGTGTGGTTGCGCCAGGGGTAGGGGCCGGGCTTGACGGTGGTGAAGCAGTACAGGCCCTGGTCGTCGGTGAGGCAGCGGCCGGCGCCGGTGAAGTTGGGGTCCAGTGGGGCGGGGTGCTGGTCGCGCTGGTGGGTGTAGCGGCCGGAGGCGTTGGCCTGCCAGATCTCCACCAGCTGGCCGGTGACGGGTCGGCCGTCGCGGTCGAGGACGCGGCCGGCGACAGTGATGCGTTCGCCGACCGGCTCGCCGGTGTGCTGGCGGGTGAGGTCGGAGTCGAGGTCGGTGATGTCGGTGACGCCGAAGGCGGGGCTGGTCAGTTCGACGGCTTCGGGGTCGTGCACGGCGACCAACGGGCCCAGCGGGTGGCGAAGCCTGCTGCTGCGGTAGGGCGGGTAGTCGCGGTCGGGGTGGTGGCGGTGGGGGGCTCCGGCGGCGCGGGTTTTGGCGTAGGAGTCGCGCAGGTCGGCAATCTCGCGGTTGATGGCGGCCTGGCTGACCGGCTCTCGCGCGGGTGGGGGTGCGGCGGTCATGAGGTTGGGTCCTTCTGCGGGCGGGGTCGGGTCAGCGTTCGAGGACGATGGCGAGTCCCTGTCCGACGCCGATGCACAGCGAGGCGAGACCCTTGCCGGAGCCGGCGGCGGCGAGCTGGTGGGCAACGGCACCGGTGAGGCGGGCGCCCGACGCCCCGAGGGGGTGACCGATGGCAATGGCTCCGCCGCGCGGGTTGACGATGACCGGGTCGAGGTCGGACAGGGCGGCAAGGCAGCCGAGCGCCTGCGCGGCGAACGCCTCATTCAGCTCCACGGTCTGCAGGTCTCCGAAGCCGGCACCGACCTTCGCCATCGCCTTGGTGATGGCGTCGACCGGGCCGAGGCCGAAGTACTGAGGCTCGATCGCGGAGACCGCCGAGGTGCGGATGCGGGCCAGCGGCTCGCGGCCGATCGCGGCAAGACCTGCCTCGTCAGCGAGCAGCAGGGCGGCCGCGCCGTCGTTGAGCGGGGAGGAGTTGCCGGCGGTCACGGTGCCGCCGGTGCGGAAGGCCGGCTTGAGGTGGGCCAGTGCCTCCATGGAAGTGTTGTCGCGGATGCCCTCGTCGCGGGAGAGCACCACTCCGTCGACCGGCGCGATCTCGTCGTCGTAGAGGCCGTCCTGCCAGGCGCGGGCCGCCTTCTGATGGCTGGCCAGGGCGAAGGCGTCCTGTGCGTCGCGGCTGATGCCGTACTTGTCGGCGATCAGCTCGGCTCCCTCACCGAGTGCGACCGTCCACTCGTCGGGCATCCGGGGGTTGACCAGGCGCCATCCGAGGGTGGTGGAGGAAAGCTGCGCATGGCCTGTCGGGAAGGCCCGCTCGGGCTTGGGGAGCACCCAGGGAGCGCGGCTCATCGACTCCACGCCGCCGGCGATGACGACGGAGGCATCGCCCAGGGCGACGGCGCGGGCGGCCTGGATGACCGCCTCCATGCCGGAGCCGCAGAGCCGGTTGACGGTGGCACCGGGCACGGTGACGGGAAGTCCGGCGAGCAGCGTCGCCATCCGGGCTACGTTGCGGTTCTCCTCACCGGCGCCGTTGGCGTTGCCGAGAACCACATCGTCGATGCGGGTCGGGTCCAGGTCGGGGCTGCGGCCGACCAGGGCGCGAAGCACTCCGGCGGCGAGATCGTCGGGACGTGTCCCGGAATGAGCGCCGCCGTAGCGGCCGATCGGGGTGCGGACGGCATCGACGACGTAGACGTCCCGCGGACGCTCGATCATCAAGGGGCTCCTGGGGGTAAGGGTACGGGATGGTACGAGGAGGCCCGCCGGCGCGGCGACTGTCCGGGGTACCGGGCTGGCGGGCGGCCGGCCGACGGTCAGACCGATGTCGCCAGGGCCGACACGACGCGGATGGGGGCCGCGGTGCGGGCGGCGATCTCCTCGGCGGTGACACCGGGGGCCGTCTCGACGAGGACCAGGCCGTCGTCGGTGACGTCCAGGACGCCGAGGTCGGTGATGATGCGGTTCACGCACGCCTTGCCGGTGAGCGGCAGGGTGCATTCGGCGACGATCTTCGGGCTGCCGTCCTTGGCGGTGTGCTCCATCAGCACGATGACCTGGCGCGCGCCATGGACCAGGTCCATGGCCCCGCCCATGCCCTTGACTATCTTGCCGGGGATCACCCAGTTGGCCAGGTCCCCGCGGGCCGAGACCTGCATGGCGCCCAGGACGGCGGTGTGGATGTGGCCGCCGCGGATCATGCCGAAGGAGAGCGCGGAGTCGAAGAACGCCGCGCCGGGCAGGACGGTGACGGTCTCCTTGCCCGCGTTGATCAGATCGGGGTCGACCACCTCCTCGGACGGGTAGGGACCGACCCCCAGGATCCCGTTCTCCGACTGGAGCACCACCCGGATCCCGTCCGGCACGTGGTCCGGGATCCGGGTGGGCAGGCCGATTCCGAGGTTGACGTAGTCACCGTCGTTGAGCTCCATGGCGGCGCGGGCCGCCATCTCGTCCCTGGTCCAGGCCATCAGGCGTGCACCGTCCTCTTCTCTATTCCCTTGTCCGCCGCCTGCTGGGGCGTCAGTTCGACGACGCGCTGGACGAACACGCCCGGCAGGTGGATCTCGTCCGGGTCCAACACGCCGGGCTCGACCAGTTCCTCGACCTCGGCGACGGTGATCCGCCCGGCCATGGCGGCCAGCGGGTTGAAGTTGCGGGCGGAGCGGTGGAAGACCAGGTTGCCGAGACGGTCGCCGCGGGCAGCGCGCACCAGGGCGTAGTCAGTTGTGATACCGCGCTCCATCACGTACTGGCGGCCGTCGAAGGTACGCACCTCCTTGTGCGGCGATGTCACGACCACCGACCCGTCGGCGGCGTAGCGCCAGGGCAGGCCGCCCTCGGCGACGAGGGTGCCGACACCGGCCGGGGTGAAAAAGGCGGGGATGCCACAGCCGCCGGCCCGCATCCGCTCGGCCAGGGTGCCCTGCGGGGTCAGCTCCAACTCCAGTTCGCCGCCCAAGTACTGGCGGGCGAACTCCTTGTTCTCGCCGATGTAGGACGCGGTCACCCGCGCGATCTTTCCGGCGGCCAGCAGGATGCCCAGGCCCCCGCCGTCCGTGCCGCAGTTGTTCGACACCACGCGCAGTCCTGTGACACCGCGCTCGAAGAGCGCGTGGATCAGCACATTCGGGACGCCGACCAGACCGAACCCGCCGACGGCGAGCGACGCGCCGTCCGCCATGTCCGCCACTGCCTCCTCGGCAGTGGCCACCACCTTGTCCATCAGCAGAGCGCTCCAATCCGTTCGTTCATCAAACTTGTGCGGCATATCGCCGCCGGTTCCCCGCCTTCGAAGCCCCTGGATCGAATCACCACCCGCCCCGCGACCCGGGCCTGGAACCCGCCTGCCGATCACCAGCCCGTAGGCCTGTCAGGGCGGCAACGCGGGGCACCCACAGTGGGCCGCCGGCAGGCCCGGCAAGGCCGTGGCCCCTGCCACGCCCCCGCGCATGACCACCGAGGCGCGACATCGTCCGGCTCCAACGGCGCATCGGTGGCGCCTACTTGGCGAACGGCCTGGCGTCGTAGGAGATGCGGCCCGCCGGCAGGTAGAACAGGGCGATCAGCCCGCCACCACGTCCCTCGGGGTAGTGCTTGCTCGCCGGCGCCGGGGCGGTCCAGCCCGCCCCCTGCCAGCCGTGCGGGCCGCGGAGCTCGGCGCCCGCGTCGATCGGGACGACCATGTTGATCTCGCCGTACGGGTGCTGGTGGAACTGGCCCCGGTAGACCGGCACGCTGTTCATGTACACCGCGGTGATACTGAAGTACTCGGTCCGCTCGGAGGGCGGCTCGATGACGCTGCGGCGGTAGTGAGGACCGTCGATCTCGACGTTCGCGGCCCACCCCTCCTCCAGCCCCTGCTTGACCAGCTTCGACAGGTCCGTGTGCAGCTCAGAGTCGGGGCCGTAGGTGGTGTTGAGCCAGGTTTCCAGTTCCTTGCCTGCGGTGCGGTTCTTGATCTCCCGCAGGAACGGGATACTGCGCTCGACGAGAGCCTGCCTGCTGTCCACGGTGTTCACCTTCTCTGTGGTGTGGGGAATGAGCTTGTGGAGTGGAGCCGCAGGCTAGTTACACCGAATCGGCGTAACTAAACATGCGGTGATCATTCGGCCTTGTCGGACCCACCTGGAAGGCGACTGGGCCCGGTGGCCTTGCGCCGCCCGGGAGCGTTGCCCGGCGGGACCGAGTGCTGCGCGGGGCAGGCGCCACGGCTGTCCCCTGGGGAAGGTTCAGGACCTGCCCGCGGCCTTCTCCATCCACCAGATGTCCCCCTCGGGGCAAGTTACTTTACAGATAGAGACTGTAACTTTTCTTTTCCGGACGGGGAAGTCCGAGCGACCGGGAAGGACACCGCGAACCTGACCGGGCTCGCTGCCGGCAGCCGGACGACCATCTCCCGGTTCCGCGTTCGACAACGTGCGTCGGACACTTGAGAGGCAGACCGTCGGCGGTGGCGGGCTGGTGAAGCTATTCCGTTCCGATCGCCGTCAGGACCGGGGTGCGGGCCGCGCGGCGCGCCGGCCACAGCGAGGCCAGGAGACCGGCGAGTGCGGCCAGGAGCAGGAGGACGACCAGGCGCCCGACGGGCACGCCGTGGTGGTAGCCGGAAAGGTGGCCGGCGATCAGTTCACCGCCGGCCCAGCCGAGGAAGACGCCCAGGGCGGTGCCCAGCACGCCGCCGAAGACGGCGATGACGACGGCTTCGGCGCGCACCATGGCGCGCACTCCCGCCCGGGTGAGGCCGATCGCCCGCAGCATGCCGATCTCGCGCCGGCGCTCGGCGACGGACAGCGCCAGGGTGTTCGCGATACCCAGGAACGCGACCGTGACGGACAGCGCGAGAAGGGCGTAGAGCAGGTTCAGCATGCGGTTGGTGCCGTCTGCGGCCGCCCGTGCCAGGTCGTCGCTGCTGTCGATGCTCAGGGCAGGGCTGTCGCCGAGGGCGTGAGTGAGGGCGAGCCGCAGCGCGGCGCTGGGGTGGTCCCGGGTGGTGAGAAGGACCTTCTTGGCGGTGTCAGGGGCCGAGGACAGGACGGCGGTGTCGATGAGGATGCCGGTCAGCAGAGTGTTGGACTCGTACACGCCCGCCACCGTCAACTGCGCGGGCCGTCCGTCCGGTAGCTGGGCGTTGAACCGGCTTCCCGCTGTCCAGCCGTAAGCGCGGGCGTCGTCGGTGGTCACCAGGACTCTCGGGCCACCGAATGCATCCGCCGACCCGCCGGCCAGACGAAGGCGCAGCATGTCGCGCACGGCCGTGGTGGGAACGGCCAGTGCGTACTGCCGGCCCTGGTTGATGGACAGTTCCGCTTCACGGATCGCTGCGGTGGCGGTGACGTCGGAGCTGGCGGCCAGGCGCTGTTCCACGGTGGCGGACAGGGGAGTGAGGTCCTGCATCGAGACGACGTAGTCGGCCTTGACGACGTGGGCGCTCTGGGCGTTGGCGGCGGCGAGGCCACCGGCCGCGATCATGGTCAGGGCCGTCACCAGGCTCACGCCGATGACCAGCGAGGCGGCGGCCGCCGCGGTCCGCCAGGGGTTTCGGGTGCTGTTGCGTATCGCCAGCCGCGCGCTGATCCCGGCCCTGCCGAGGAGGGGGCGGACCGGGGCGAGGGCTGGTGCGACCAGCATCGGCAGGAGTGCGAGCAGGCCGGCGGCGGCAAGGACGGCACCCAGTGCCACCACCGGGGCGCCGTTCTGGATGCTGTCGGTCCTCGGTCCGGCCAGCAGACAGGCCACCCCGCTGCCGGCCAGCAGGATGCCAACGAGCACGCGGGCCCTGCCGCTGCTCTTCGGTGCCGGGGCGAGAGCGGTGCGCAGGGCGGCCAGCGGCGCGATTCGGGCAGCCCTGCGGGCGGGCAGCCATGCGGCGACCAGCGTGGTCAGCACCCCCGCCAGCAGGGGGAGGACGAGCGCGTAAGCGGGCAGGCTCAGAGACCCACCGGTGGGGAGTGGGCCGCCCTTGCCCAGACCGCTGGCAAGGGGGCGCAGGCCCTGGGCGACGCCGATGCCCACCGCGATCCCGGCCAGTGACGCCACGAGCGCGACCAGAAAGGCCTCGGCCAGCACCAGACGGGTGATCTGGCGACGCGAGGCCCCGATCGCCCGCAACAGGCCGATCTGCCTGGCCCGTTGGGCGACGAGCATGCCGAAGGTGTTCGTGATCAGGAAGCAGGAGACGAACAGCGCGACGGCGGCGAAGGACAGCAACGTGGTGCGCAGCCCGGTGACCGTGCTCTGAGCGGCAAGCTGCTGGTCCCGGGTGAGGAAGGCCGCCGTCATGGTGACCGTGCCCGGGAGCGTCCGCTCCGCTGCCTGCTGCAGCTGCTCGGCCGGAATGCCGGGTGCGGCCTTGACGTGGAACTCGCTGTAGTGGCCGGGGCTGGTGAAGTGCTGCTGCGCGGTCGCGGTGTCGAACAGCACTAGGCTTCCACCGGCGGTGACGGCGGGCTCGGCCTGTGTGGTGAAGACACCGCTGATCCGCGCGGTGAGACCAGGCCCGTCCACCGAGATCCGGGCGGTGTCCCCCACATGGTAACCGCACCGTGCGGCGCTGGCCTCGTCGACGGCGATCTCGCCGCCTCCGGCGGGTGGGCGACCGCCGATGAAGGTGAATCGAGGGTCGCCTTCGCCGCTGTCTGCGTAGTTGCCCGCCCTGGCGGGGCCGCCGCGACCGGCCGGGCGGCCGTCCGGACAGCCCAGGGCCGTCGAGCCCGAGACGACGGCGAGGACACCGCCGGCCTCGGGAAGGCCCTGCACCCGCCGCAGGTCGGCCGGGGTCAGGGACGGCAGCCGGTCATCCGGCGCCGCGGCGGCTCCCCGGCCGTCCGGACGGATCACCACATCGGTGTGGGTGTACGTCTGCTGGTAGGAGCCGGTGAGCGCATCGGAGACGGTGGCGGTGAACAGGAGGATCCCGGTGACGAAGGCGACGCCGACGGTGACGGCCAGCGCAGTCAGCGCCATGCGGGACTTGTGGGCGCGTACGGTGCGCCAGGCGGTGCGAAACATGAAAGTGCGAAGTCCTGACTTGGCAGCGGGCAGCCTTGCCGGCCGCGCAGCGGTAGGGGCGGACGAAGTCAGCGCGATCGCCGGGCATCGAGATCCTTCATCCGGTCCAGCACCGCATCCGCGGTGGGTCCGTCCATCTCGTCCACGATCCGGCCGTCCATGAGGAACACCACCCGGTCCGCGTAGGCGGCGGCGCCCGGGTCATGGGTGACCATGACCACCGTCTGCCCGAGCTCACGCACCGAGTGCCGCAGGAAGCCGAGCACCTCCGCTCCGGAGCGCGAGTCGAGGTTGCCGGTCGGCTCGTCAGCGAACACGATCTCCGGCCTGGCCGCGAGCGCCCGGGCGATGGCCACGCGCTGCTGCTGGCCGCCGGACAGCTGGGAGGGCCGGTGGGAGAGGCGAGAGGCCAGCCCCACCGTCGCGATGACGGTGTCCAGCCACTCCTTGTCGGGTGTCCGGCCCGCGATGTCGAGGGGCAGAGTGATGTTCTCCAACGCGCTCAGCGTCGGCAGCAGGTTGAACGCCTGGAAGATGAAACCGATCTCGTCCCGGCGCAGCCGGGTGAGCTGCTTGTCGTTCAGGGCGCCCAGCTCCGCGGTGCCGATGCGCACCGAGCCGCTGGTGAAGGAGTCGAGGCCGGCCATGCAGTGCATCAGCGTCGACTTGCCCGACCCGGACGGGCCCATGATCGCGGTGAACATGCCCCGACCGAAGTCCGCGTCGACCTTGTCCAGCGCCACGACCCGTGCCTCGCCGCTCCCGTATGACTTGCTCAGACCCCGCGCGCAGGCGGCGGCCTCGTTCGGCAATACGGTCGGCGCGGTCAAGGCGCTGCGTTCACGGCTCATACGAACTCCTCAGGGGCAGACGGCAGATCGACATCGACGATCCTCCCGGCACGGGCCGGGTGCGCGGATCGACCGGATGGCCGACTGCCATGCCGGAGCCTCGGTCAAACGGTGGAGGGCCGGCGGATGCGCGTGGGCGTAGCGTGGACCGACATGTTCACCACCTCGGCGCGCGCCATGCTCGCCTCCTGGCTCCGAAGCCACCGCGGCCACGCCATCGCCGCCGCGTCGGCCCTGGCCGTGATGACCGCCGAGGCCCTCGACACCGGCTTTGCGCCCACAACCGCCGCGACGATCGCCGTCGGTCTGCTGTGCGTCGCGGCGCTCCTGGCGCCGCCCCACCATCTGACGCGCACCGGATGGGCCGCGGTCACCGCCTCCACCGGCCTGTCCCTGGTGACCGCCCACCTGGCGCACCGACCCGAGCACTCTCCCGGCACCACGGAGATGGGCGTGCTGCTGCTCCTCACCATCCGCGCGATCCGCCACGAGCCTGTCCGAGGGATGATCCCGCTCGCCACCGCCGCCTATCTCGCCGCCACGCTGGTTCTGCTGCGCCTGCCCGGCTCCGAGTTCGTCAAGGCGGCCAAGTACAGCGCCCCGGTCTTGCTGCTCGCCGCCCCCGTGCTGGTCCTCCTCGGCCTCTACCTGCGCCTGCTCGATGCCACCCGTGAACGTGAGCACCAGGCCCGCCTGAACGCCCAGCGCCTCGAATACGCCCGTGAACTGCACGACTTCGTCGGTCACCACGTCACCGCCATCACCGCGCAGGTCAAAGCCGTGCGCTTCACCACCGCAAACGGCCGCCCGCCGACATCCCAGGTTCTGGACCAGGCCTTGGCCAACATCGAGGACGCCGCCGCACAGGCGACGGACTCCATGCGGGCCATGGTCACCTTCCTGCGTCAAGCGGACCGCTCTGCGCCGCTGGATGCCCCCGATGGACTGCATGGCCTGCCGGACCTCGCGGAATCCCTGCGCTCGGCCGGACCCGCCGTCCGCCTCACCATCGACCCCAGGCTGCTCGCGGCGCCCCCGGCCGACCACATCGCCTCAACGGTCCACCACATCGTCCGGGAAGCCCTGACCAACATCCGCAAACACGCCGGCCAGGCCGACACGGTCACCATCGACATCCGCCTGGCCTCGAACGATGTCGCGCTCACCGTCTGCGTCACCGACAACGCCGAGCCCCAGGCCGACACGCCGCCATGCCGAAGCCCCGACGGGTTCGGCATCACCGGACTGCGTGAGCGCGTCCACGCCCTGGGCGGACGCCTGGCCGCAGGACCCGGACCGGCCGACGGCTGGCAGGTGAGCGCCGAGATCCCCCTCAGCCGCAACGCCTCCGCAGGCCCGTCCTGACGCCTGGCACGATGGGCACCATGACCATCCGCGTCCTCCTCGCCGACGACCAGGTCACCGTGCGCGCCGCGTACCGGATGATCCTCGACTCCCAACCGGACATCGAAGTCGTCGCCGAAGCCGCGACCGGAACCACCGCCGTCGCCGAAGCCCGCCGACTGCGCCCCGACGTCTGCCTGCTCGACATCCGCATGCCCGGTATGGACGGACTCGAAGCCACCCGCCTCCTCGCCGGACCCGACGCGGCACAACCGCTCAAGGTGGTCATCGCCACCACCTTCGACCTCGACGAATACGTCTACAGCGCGCTGCGGCACGGAGCGTGCGGCTTCGTCCTCAAGGACTGCTCCCCCGCTTTGCTCATCGAAGCCGTCCGCGCGGCCGCCGTGGGCGGCTCGCTCATCTCCCCCTCCGTCACCGTCCGACTCCTGCGGCACATGACCGCCCAGCCCACGCGGCAGCCGGCCCGCCCCGGACCCGACGCTCCCCCGCCGCACGAGCCACTCACCCCTCGCGAACAGGACGTCGTCGCCATGGTCGCCCGAGGCCTGACCAACGACGAGGTCGCCGCCGCCCTCTACGTCACCCTCTCCACGGTGAAGACCCACCTCGGCAGCGCCCAGCGCAAACTCGGCGCCCGCAACCGCGTCGAAGTCGCCGCCCGCGCCTGGCAGCACGGCCTGACCTGAGGCCAACACCCAGGGCCGGGTTGGCCGTTGATTCGGCGCGCATCGGCAACCTCGTTCGAACTCACGCCGACCCAGCAGGCCTCCCACACGCCTCGGCATCCGCGACGTGACTCTCGCGCCGTCAAGTCCCGGCCACTGGGCTCGACTCACTGATGGGCACTTGCATGCCGGTGCGGCATCCGCGAGGGGGCTGCACTCGGACGCAAGTTGCGTTACAGTCATTACTTGTAACGGTAGTTCCCAGTCCGGGGGCCGCCGACTACTACTGCACTGGAGGACAGCCATGGCAAGCACCTACGAACACGGTCGAGTGGGACTGCTGCTCGTCGACCTCGTCAACGAGAACTTCTCGAAGGACGGCAAGGCCTATTCCATCTACGCGCCGGAATACGAACGGCTGGGTACGATCGACAACCTGAAGAAGCTCATCGCCGGTGTGCGGCGGCACAAGGACGTTCCCGTCTTCTACTCGACGACGTCCTTCACCGATGAGGACTACTCGACGTGGAAGCACGTCTCCGGGATCCACCGGCAGATGTTCGACAGCCGGATGTTCGGGGCCGGCACCTGGAACACCGAGTTCCACGAGGACCTGGCTCCCCGGCCGGGCGACGTGGTCCTCGCGCCGCACAAGAGCCTCGACGTCTTCCACCACACCGACCTGGAATTCCAGCTCCGGCAGCGTGGCGTCGAATACCTGGCGATCGCCGGGGTCTCCGGGATCATGGCCGTCGAATCGACGGCCCGCACCGCGATGGAGCGCGGCTACCACGTCACCGCGTTCACCGACGCGATAGCCGCTCCCGGTGGCCTGGTCACCTACCAAGCGATGATGCGCGGCCTGAGCATGGTCTCCCACAACGTGGTCGGCGTGGACGACTTCCTGGCCTCGCTCGACGAATCCGCGGCATAGGACATCCACGATCGATCCGGCGAGAAGGGCGGCTGGGGCATGCGGCGAACGCAATCGGGACCGGCGGATGCCTACGATCGGTTCCTGGCATCCGATCCCGGACTGGTTCGGCTGCTCTCCGCCCTCGGCACGGTCGGCGCGGTGCTGCTGACGCTCGGTGCCCTCACGGCACTGGACGCCCCGGTGCCGATCCTGGTGACGGGTGCCCTCACGGCGATGGTCAGCACGGCCGCGGTCACCGAACCCCGGCCGCGCGACCAAGCGCTGACCCTGGCAATGGGCGTGCCGGTCTCTCTGACCGTCATGACGGTCGGAAGCGTGCTGGCCCCGTACCGGGTCGTTGCGGATGTGGTGTTCGTGCTCCTGATCTTCGCCGCCATCCACATCCGGCACCTGGGCCCGCGCGCGACCACACTGGGTGTCTTCGCCTTCCAGCTCTTCTTTGTGACCCAGTTCGTCGGGACCCGCGTGGAGCAGTTGCCACAGTTGTCCGTGGCCGTACTGACGGCCTTCCTCGGCTCGGCGCTGGTCCGGTTCACCGTCCTGGGCTCGTCGCCGCAGCGGACGCTGACACGGCTGCAACGAGCCTTCGACCTGCGTCTCGTGCTGGTGCTCGACTCGCTGATCGATGTGACCGAGGGCGGACCGCTGGCGCCACGCACCCAGCGGGCGGTCGACGACCTACGCCGACAGGCTGCCCGCCTGCACACGGGCGCACTGATGATCCAGAAGCAGCTGGCGGCCCGCACGACCGACGAGCACACCGCCACCGCGATCCAGCGCCACGTGGCGGAAGCCGAAACGGCCGTGGAACGGCTGGCCGTCCTCGTGCTGCGAGTCCTGCGGCCCGGCGCCGACGTCGACACCCTGGCCCGACACCTGACGAAGGCACGACCCGCCGGTTTCCCCGCCGACGCCCAGGACCTGGCGACGCTGCCCGTACTGAACTCGGAGCTGCGTGCGCTGCGCACGGCGATCGGTCCGGGTCCGCTGCGGCCGGCCGGCCCCGATGCCGACGAGGTCCGCGACCGGCTGTTCGGCTACCGCCGTGACGAGCACATGCCCGACGCATCCCCGGCGATGCAGGACGTCTTCCGCTCCGCCGGAGACCTCGCCCACGCCCTGCTTCGCTATCGCCCGGCCATCGACGGTCAAACCCTGGCGGCCCAGAACACCCCCGGGACAGCACGGGTTCGTGAGGAGCTCCGGGCGGTGGGATCCGACCTGGCGAAGGACGCCGTACAGGATCAGCACGGCCCTCGCCTCCGCCCCACCACCAGGACCGCACTCCAGGTCGCGACCGGATCGGCACTGGCCATCGTCGGCGGCGAACTGCTGTCACCCCAGCGCTGGTACTGGGCGGTTTTCACCTGCTGGGTGGTGTTCATCGGCACCGGCTCCACCGGCGAGATCCTCGTCAGGGGATACCGGCGCCTGATCGGCACGGTGACGGGTGTCGCCGCCGGACTCGCCCTCGCCGCCCTGATAAGCGGCGCACCTTGGCCGGCCTTCGCGCTGGCGGGCCTCAGCGTGTTCGGGATGTACTACACGATCACGGTGTCCTACACCCTGATGTCCTTCTTCGTCACCACCATGCTCGGCATGCTCTACACGCTGCTCCACACCCTCACCCCGGGCGTGCTGGTGGTGCGGATCGAGGAGACCGCGCTGGGAATCGCGTGCGGACTGACCGCCGCTCAGCTCCTGCTGCCGGTGCACACCCGCGAACGCACGGACCAGCTGCTGCGCGACGTGCTGGAGCAGCTGCGAGCGGTGCTCTCCCGATCGCTGGCCCAGTTGAGCGGCGAGCCCGGCGGGGACCTGCTCGACCCGGCCCGCGCACTGGATACGGCCCTGGACGGCCTGCGCCTGTCGGTGCAGCCGCTGACCATGCCGATCAGCCCGCTGCGGTCCCGCCGGCGCGCCGCGCTCACCGTCCTGGGCCAACTGGAGACGGCGGCCTTCCACACCCGCAGCCTGGCCGCCACCGCCGGACTGGTACCGGCCGGCCTCCACCTCGGCACCGATCCGCGCCTCGTGGACGAGGCCCGCAGGATTGACCACAACCTCGCGATCCTGATCGGCGGGGCAGCCCTCCGAGACGGGGACGAATCTCTGGTCGCACGCGGTCCCGGGATCCCCACCCAGCTCGCAGTGAGCGAGCCCGGGGCGCGCGCGGAAGACATCAACGCGACGCGACGGGTCCTGCGACACCTGCAACGCGTGGACGAGAGCATCCAGAACCTGGCCCGGACACTTCACCTGCCCGTCTCCCCGGAACCAAGCCGCTGCCCAGACCGGCAGATACCTGTCCGCACCGCCACTGAGGCACGAACGCCCGGGCCCAAGGACTTCCGACAAGTCGGTCGTCCTGAGTAATCCACAGGTCGGGGATCCTCCTCCCCGTGCCCCTACCCGTGTCGCGCGGGAGCTGACCCAGTCCGCTCCGGACGCGGCCCCATAGCGCCCGGGGACACCGGCGGCGCCACCGAGCTCCCCACCGCCCGTGCATACCAGGCACCGAAGCCGCTCAGAACATGCAGCTCTGGCGGCAAGTCATAATGGTGAGGCGCCAGGCGGCGCGCAGAGAGGATCCTGAGGTACGGCTTGATTCCCCGCTACGGCGTCGACCCCACCCGGCACGAGCTGATCGCGACCTGGGGAACGGGGGAGGGAGATCTCGCCAGCCGCATCGCCGGCCTCCCCGCCGCGGCCGACGCTCCGTTCTCCTGAGTCCGGCTCGCACGCTCACCCACCTGCCCGAGACCACGTGGCGCACCTGCACCCACCCGACCAGCTCCGCCGCCTCCCAGAAGCCCAACTCCGAGGGCTGGCGCTGCGCGGAGGAACGCAAGGCGTTCGACGAGGTCCCCGGTGCCACCGTCCGGCCCAACCTCCCCCAGGACGGCATTGCTCGACGTCGCCGAACACGCCTGGGCCCTCGCCCTCGCCGTCAACCGCCGCCTCACCCGCGCCGCCACCCGCACCCGGGAGTTCGACTTCCGCCTCGACGGCCTCCTCGGCCGGGACGTCCACGGCATGACCGTCGGCGTGATCGGCACCGGCAAGATCGGCGAGTGCTTCACCCGGATCGCGGCCGGCTTCGGCACCGAACTCCTCGGCTGGGACATCGCCGAGAACCCGGCCTGCCGCGAACTCGGCATGCACTACACCGAGTTGCCCGAACTCCTCACCCGCGCCGACCTGGTCAGCCTGCACGTCCCCCTGCTCCCGGCCACCCACCACCTGATCGACACCGCCGCCCTGGCCCGCATGAAGGACGACGCCATCCTCGTCAACTCCAGCCGCGGCGGCCTGATCGACAGCGCCGCCCTGGTCGAGACCCTGCGCGCCGGCCGCCTCTCCGGCGTCGGCCTGGACGTCTACGAGGAGGAGACCGGCGTCTTCTTCACCGACCGCTCCGTCCAAGGCATCACCGACGACGTCCTCGCCCGCCTCGTCACCTTCCCCCAGGTCCTGGTCACCAGCCACCAGGCCTACTTCACCCACACCGCCGTCGGCCAGATCATCGACGCCACCGCCCGCAACATCGACGACTACGCCGCCGGCCGCACCAACGAGAACACCCTCGTCCCCGGGCCCTGACCGAAGGGAGCGGAGGGGTCTGCTAGCGTCCCGCGCATGATCAAGACCGTGCCGTTCACCGGCGGCGAGAAGGAAAGCCTGCACACGGCCCTGGACCGGCACCGGGACGTGGTGGTGTGGAAGGTCCAGGGCCTGGACGACGAGCAGTTGCGGCGGCCGATGACGCCGTCGGGGACGAGCCTGCTGGGCCTGGTCAAGCACCTGGCCGGCGCCGAACTCGGCTGGTTCCGGGAGACCTTCGGCCGGGAGACCGGGCCGCTGCCGTTCGACCTCGACGCGGACGAGAGCTCCGACATGCGGATCGAGCCGCACGAGTCGACGGCGGAGGTGCTGGCCTTCTACGCCCGCGCCCGGGCCGCCGCCGACGAGGTGATCGAGGAGCTCGACCTGGAGTCCACCGGCACCTCCTGGTCGGGCCGGACGGTCTCGCTGCGCTGGGTGCTCATCCACATGGCCACCGAGACCGCCCGGCACGCCGGGCACCTGGACATCCTGCGCGAACTCACCGACGGCGCCACCGGGGACCACGACCGGAGCTGACCGACAGCGGCCCCGGCCCCGGCCCGCCTACTCGGCCGGGGCCAACTCCGCCGCCAGCTCCCGCAGTTCGTGCCCGTACTCCGGGTTGGCGAGGGCCGCCGCGAACTGCGCCCGCAGGTAGGCGGCGGGGTTGCCGGTGTCGTACCAGGTGCCGGCGATGACCTGCCCGTAGACGGCGCGGCGGGCCGCGTAGGCGTTGATGGCGTCGGTCAGGTAGACCTCGTCCTCGGGCTTCTCGTGCCAGCGGCGGGTGAGTTCGCGCAGTTCGTCGACGATGCCGGGGGTGATGACGTACCCGCCGATGGCGGCGTACCCGGAGGGGGCGTCGGCCGGCTTGGGCTTCTCGACCAGGCCGGTGATCCGCAGCGACCCGCCGCCGAGGTCCTCCTTCACCACCGGGACGCCGTAGCGGTAGGAGTCCTCGGGCGCCATCGGCATCAGCGCCAGCACCGGCGCGTTGGTCTGCTCGAACGCCCGGATCAGCTGCTGCGCCCGGGGCACCTCGGCGACGAACACGTCGTCCGGCCAGAGCACCAGGCAGGGCTCGTCCCCGAAGTGCCGGGCGGCGTTGAGCACCGGGGTGCCGTTGCCGTACGGGCCGTGCTGGTAGAGGTAGCTGATGTGCCCCTTGCGGGACAGCTCCCCGACCTCCTCGACCGCGTCCGCGAACGCCGCCTTGCCGTCCCGGCGCAGTTGCTCGACCAGCACCGGGTTGGGGCGGAAGTGCTCCTGGATCAGGCCCTTGTCGCCGTTGACGACGATGGTGATGTCGGTGATGCCGCTCTCGATCAGCTCGCGCACGGTGTGCTCGATCACCGGCTTGTCGCCGACCGGCAGCATCTCCTTCGGGGTGGCCTTGGTCAGCGGCAGCAGGCGGGAGCCCAGCCCGGCGGCGGGGATGACGGCACGGCGGATGGTCCTGGGGGCCATGTGATGCTCTCTCATGTCGATGGTGCTGAGCCGCAGTTGAGCGGCACCGCGACCGACGCTACCAAGGATCACTCCATGATCATTACCGCCCGCCGGGAAGCGGCGGACACCACCGCCGCCCCCGCACCGGCCGTTCACCCGGGCCGGGTAGAGGCCGTTTCCCCGGCCTCCTCCATGGCCTCCTCCACGGCCCCCTCCCCTGCCGTCTCCCCGGCCACTCCCCCCCGCCGGCCGTACCGCCGGCCGCACCGCCAGGGCCAGCAGCGCGAGCCCGGCGAACAGTGCGGCGGCGATCAGCCCGTTCACCTGCAGCCCGGCCGTGAACGCCGAGCGCGCGCCGCGCAGCAGTGCGGCGCCCTGCTCGGCGGGCAGGTGCCGGGCCGCCTCGACCGCGGCGGCCGGCGAGTCGGGGCCGCCGCCCGTGCGCTCGCGGTAGACCGCCGCGGCGACGGTGCCGAGCACCGCGAAGCCGAGCGAGCCGCCGAGGTAGTTGCCGGTCTCCGACATCGCCGCCGCCGAGCCCGCCCGCTCCGGCGGCACCGAGTCGAGGACCAGCCCGGTGCCCAGGGCGAACAGCGGCCCGGTGCCGAGCGCCAGCACCGCGATGCCGGTCATCACCAGCGGCAGCGAGCCCGCACCCCCGTCCACGGCGACCAGCAGCAGGGCGCCCAGCGCCGAGAGCGCCAGGCCGCCGGCGATCGCGGTGGTCGGCCGCACCCGGCCGAGCAGCCGCGGCGCGGCCAGGGTGCCGGCCGCCACCGCCAGGCCCATCGGCGCGAACAGCACGGCCGAGGCGAACGGCGAGCGGCCCAGCACGCTCTGGAGGTACTGGGTGACCAGCAGTCCGGTACCGGCCATCGCCGTCCCGGCCAGCACCAGCGAGACCAGCACCGCCGCGAACAGCCGGTTGCGCAGCAGTCCCAGGTCCAACAACGGCTGCTCCAGCCCCCGTTGACGCCGGACGAAGAGGTAGCCGACGCCGGTGCCGAGCAGCAGGGCGGCCGCCGGGACGCCGGTCGCGCCCCCGACCGGCAACTGCTTGACGCCGTACAGCACCAGCAGCACCGCCGCCAGCGACAGCCCGACCCCGGCTGGGTCCGGCCGCCCCACCTCCCCGCCGCGGAACTCGGGCAGCAGGAACGGCCCGGCGGCCAGCAGCAGCGCCATCGCCGGGACGGCGGCCAGGAACACCGACCCCCACCAGAAGGACCGGAGCAGCAGTCCGGCCAGCACCGGCCCCAGCGCACCGCCCGCGAACTGGCAGGTCGCCCAGACGGCGACGGCCCGTCCGCGCTCGCGGTCGTCCCGGAACATGTTCGTGATCAGCGCCAGCGTGGACGGCGCCAGCGTGGCCCCGGCGACGCCCAGCAGGGCCCGGACCACGATCAGCATCAGCGGGTCGACCGCGAGGGCGGCGACCACCGACAGCACCGCGAAGGCCGCCGCGCCGATGAGCAACAGGCGTCGACGGCCGATCCGGTCGCCCAGCGTGCCCATGGTGATCACCAGCCCGGCCACCATCAGCCCGTAGCCGTCGCTGATCCACAGCTGTTCGACGGCGGAGGCGCCCAGGTCCGCGCTCAGCCTCGGCAGGGCGAGCAGCAGCGCCGTCATGTCCATCGCGACCACCAGGGTCGGCAGCATCAGCAGGGCCAGCCCCAGCCGGGCCCGGTCAGCTCTCATCGCGTGCTCCTCGTCGTCTCTCGTCGCGGGTTCCCCGCATCGGGTTCCTCGCACCGGTCGGTCGGAGCGGCCGGGGACTTCTTGACGTCGGAGCACCGGGGGACGGGAAGAGACCCGACGGATGGGAGAGACCCGAGGGGGGGCGACGAAACCCGTGGGAGATTTCTCCGACGGGGATGTCAAGACGGCGGCCCCGGCTCCGACCGTACGGTCGAGGGGCCCGCACGGGGCCCGCCCACGACGAGGAGGACGCGATGAAGTTCCTGATCAGCCTGCACATCAACCCGGCCGTGCTGGACGCGCTGACCGACGAGGAGAAGGCCGCGATCGGCGCCGGGCACGGCGCGTTCATCGAGGAGTTGAAGGCCTCCGGCGAACTGATCCTCACCCAGGCGCTGGTCGACCCGTCGCAGGCCGCCGTGGTCACCGTCCGGGACGGCCGGCCGGTGGTGACCGACGGCCCGTACCTGGAGGCCAAGGAGTTCCTGGGCGGCTTCTACCTGCTCGACTGCGACAACAAGGAGCGGGCCGTCGAACTGGCCGCGCGGATCCCGGACGCGGCGATCGAGGGGCTGGGCGTCGAGGTGCGCCAGGTGATGTTCTCCGACGGACACTTGGAGGCATGACGGCACCGGACTTCGAGGGCCTGCTGCGTGAACTCACGCCGCAGGTCCTCGGCACCTTGGTACGACGGTACGACCGCTTCGAGGGCTGCGAGGACGCCGTCCAGGAGGCCGTCCTCGCCGCCACCGTGCAGTGGCCCGAGGAGGGCGTACCGGACAACCCGCGCGGCTGGCTGGTGACGGTCGCCTCCCGGCGGCTGGTCGACCGGATCCGCAGCGACCGCGCCCGCCGCGAGCGCGAGCACGCGACCACGGCCGCCGAGGTGCTGCCCGAGGACGTGCCGGACACCGACGACACCCTGGTGCTGCTGTTCCTGTGCTGCCACCCGGCGCTCACCGCCGCCTCCCAGACCGCGCTCACCCTGCGCGCCGTCGGCGGCCTGACCACCGCCGAGATCGCCCGCGCCTTCCTGGTGCCGGAAGCCACCATGGCGGCCCGGATCAGCCGGGCCAAGCAGCGGATCCGGGCCGCCGGCAGCTCCTTCGCCCTCCCCGAGGGCGCCGAGCGCGAGGAACGGCTGCGGGTCGTCCTGCACGTGCTCTACCTGATCTTCAACGAGGGGTACACCGCCTCCTCGGGCAGTGAGCTGCACCGCACCGACCTCGCCCAGGAGGCCGTCCGGCTGGCCCGGATCGTGCACGCCCAGCTGCCCGAGGACTCCGAGGTGACCGGGCTGCTCGCCCTGATGCTGCTCACCCACGCTCGCCGGGCCGCCCGCACCACCGCCACCGGCGACCTGGTCCCGCTGGCCGAACAGGACCGCACCGGCTGGGACCGCCCGCTGCTCGACGAGGGCACCGCCCTCGCCAAGGCCGCCCTGGCCGGCCCCGCCCTGGGCCCGTACCAGCTCCAGGCCGCCATCGCCGCCACCCACGCCGACGCCGCCACCGCGGACCGGACCGACTGGGCCCAGGTGCACGCGCTCTACCTGATCCTGGAGCGGATCGCCCCCAACCCGATGGTCACCCTCAACCGCGCCGTCGCCCTCGCCGAGCTGAACGGCCCGCGGGCCGGCCTCGACCTGCTCGCCACCCTGGACGCCGACCGGCGCCTGGCCGACCACCACCGGCTGCTCTCCGTCCGGGCCCACCTGCTGGAACGCTCCGGCGACCGGGCGGCCGCGTACGACCACTACCGCCGCGCGGCCAAGGCCACCGCGAGCCTCGCCGAGCAGCGCTTCCTGGAGGCCCGGGCCCGCCGCCTCCAGCCCTGACGCGCTCCTGCGGCCCCGACCCGACCTATGACCCCGACCCGCCCTACGACCCCGACCCGCCCTACGACCCTGCGACGCCCTACAGCCCCAGCGCCGTCCGGTACCAGGGCGCCGCCCCGGCGAGGCGGGCCAGCGGGCCCGGGCCGGGCGGGCAGGCGGCGAGGCGCCAGACCGCGTCGCTGCGGTACCAGTGGTCGCGGGCGACCATGGCGAACTGGCGCTCGGAGACCGGGCCCGGCACGGCGGCGAGCCGTCGGCGGCACTGCGCCCAGGTCAGCGCCGGGCCGTCCTGGACGGGCAGCAGGCCGAGCCCGGCGAGGGCGTCGAGCAGCTCGCCGCTGCGGACCGGGTCCGGGTGGGCCGCGTGGTGGACGCCCGTCACCCGCTCCGGGGCGTCCAGGGCGAGCCCGGTGATCAGCCGGGCCAGGTCGGTCCGGTCCACCAGGGAGAGCCGGGCCGCGCCGCCCGCCCAGCGGCCCGGGACCCTGCGGGCCAGCTCGGCCAGGGCGGGCACCACCCAGCGGTCGCCCGTCCCGGTGACCAGGGCCGGGCGCAGCACCGCGGCACCGGCGGCGAGGGCGTGCCCCTCGCCGAGCAGCCGGGTGCGGCTGGCCGCCGACAGCGGCGCGGTCGGCGCCCCGCCGACCCCGAGGTCCGTGTGCGGGCCCCCGCCGTACACCGCCGTGGTCGACAGGTGGACGATCCGCCCGATCCCGGCCCGGGTGGCCGCCGCCATCAGGGCCGCCGTGCCCCGGTCGTTCACGGCCGCGCACTCCTCCTCGCCGCCGGCGACCTGGGAGGCGAGGTGGAGCAGCACCCCCGCACCCGCGCACAGCCCGTCCAGCGCGGAGCGGTCGGCGAGGTCGCCGGGCACCCAGGCGGTGTGCCCGTCCGCGACGGGCTCCCCGCGCACCAGGGCCCGCACCGGCACGCCGCGCGCCACGAGGGCCTCCCGTACGGCCGATCCGATGAACCCGGTGGCCCCGGTGAGCGCGACCACGGGCCGCTGTGCCGCCGCCATGCCTGATTCCTCCCTGCCGACCGGCCGGTCAGTCTAGCGACGCCCGGCCCACCCGAACCCTCGCCCGACACCGGCCCGCCCACCGGCCCGACACCGCCCCGCCCACCACCCCGCCCACCGGCCGGGCCACCCGTACGGAGGGGGCGGCGGCACGCCCGGGGTAAGGCCCACCTAGGCTGTATGCCAAGCAAAACGGGCGAACCGGACCCCCAGCGGGGACCACAATGACGGAAAGCGGGACCCGCCGATGGGCGACGGAATGTCAGGAATGCACCACCACGGCGGGATGACCCCACTAGGCCCGTTCACCCTCTCCAACGTCTGGACCTGGTCCCCGGACTGGGTGTTCCTGCTCGGCGGCCTGGTCGCGCTGGCGCTGTACCTGACCGGCGTGGTCCGGCTGTACCGGCGCGGCGACCGCTGGCCGGTCGGCCGGGTCGTCGGCTGGGTCGCGGGCGTCGCCAGCCTGCTGCTGGTCACCTGCAGCGGGCTGAACGACTACGGCATGGTGCTGTTCAGCGCGCACATGATCCAGCACATGGTGCTGTCCATGCTGACGCCGATCCTGCTGCTGCTCGGCGCCCCGATCACGCTGGCGCTGCGCGCGCTGCGCCCGGCGGGCAAGGGCCGGCCGCGCGGTCCGCGCGAGCTGCTGGTGGCGCTGCTGCACAGCCGGTACGTCCGGGTGATCTCGCACCCGGCGTTCACCATCCCGATGTTCATCGCCAGCCTGTACGGGGTCTACTTCACCCCCGCGTTCGACTTCCTGATGCAGTACCGCCTCGGGCACATCTTCATGATGGTGCACTTCCTCATGACGGGTCTGGCCTTCTTCTGGCCGATCATGGGCGTCGACCCGGGCCCGCACCGCCCCGGCCACGTGATGCGGATCATCGAGCTGTTCATGGGGATGCCGTTCCACGCCTTCTTCGGCGTGGCGGTGATGATGGCCAGCCACCCGCTGGTGACCACCTTCACCGTCCAGAGCGCACCACCCGGCACGGACCTGCTGGAGGACCAGAAGCTGGCCGGCGGCATCACCTGGGCGTTCGGCGAGATCCCGACCGCGATCGTGCTGATCGCGCTGGTCTACCAGTGGATGGGCTCCGAGCAGCGGCAGGCCCGCCGCCGGGACCGCTCCGAGGAGCGCACCGGCGACGCCGAGCTGGAGGCGTACAACGCCTACCTGGCCTCGCTGCACAAGAAGGGCCAGCGCCCGGCCGCCGCCCCGGCCGCCGCGCCCACCGCCACCCCGGCGGCCGACGCCGGCTGAGCCCCGGCCCGCCCGCAGCGCCCGGCCCGCCCAGACCACCCGGAGCCCACGCCCTCCCCGGAGGACGTGGGCTCCGTCATGTCGTGGAACGGTCGTTCCCCCGGGCGCGTTCGAGGGGTATGCACGCCCTGTTCCTCCCCGCCGTCCTGCTCGGCGGGTACGTCCTGCTCTGGCTGCTCGGCTTCCTCGGCTGCGCGCTGTTCCAGCGCCGCCGCCCGGTGCCCGCCGGGGCCGACTACCTGGTGGTCCTGGGGGCCGCGCTGGACGGCTGCGAGCCCGCGCCGACCCTGGCGGCCCGGCTGGACGCCGCGCTGGAACGATTCGCCGCCGAGGAGGCCGCCGGGCACGCGCCGCTGGTGCTGGTGACCGGCGGCAAGGGCCCGCACGAGGACTGCACCGAGGCCGGCGCGATGGCCCGCTACCTGGTCGCCCGGGGCGTCCCGGCCGAGCGGATCCGGCGCGAGGAGCGGGCCGTGAACACCGCCGAGAACCTGCGGTTCAGCGCCACCCTGATGGCCGCCGAGCACCCCGGCTACCGCTGCGCCGTCATCACCAGCGGCTTCCACACCGTCCGCTCCGCCCTGGCCGCGCGCCGGGCCGGCGCCCCCGCGCGGGTGCTCGGCGCGGACGGTCCGCTCGCCCACGGCCCGTACCAGCTGCTGCGCGAGGCGGTCGGCACCGCCCTCGCCCTGCCGCGGGCCAACGGCGCCGCCGTCCTGCTGCTGACCGGGGCGGGAGTGGTGCTCGGCCTGGCCTGACCGGGCCACGGGCGCCCGCCGCCCGGTCCGGCGGCCCGGCGGGCCCGGTGGAGATGCGAGGAGGCCCCCGGGCCCGCCGCAGCGGTCCCGGGGGCCTCCCGGTGCGTCAACCCGAAGGGTGTCAGCCGAGGTTGGCGATCGCCTCGTTGAAGGTCTTCGACGGGCGCATCACGGCCGCGGCCTTGGCCGGGTCCGGCTGGTAGTAGCCACCGAGGTCGACGGCCGAGCCCTGGACGGCGATGAGCTCGTCCACGATGGCCTTCTCCTGCTCGGTCAGCGCCTTGGCCAGCGCGTCGAAGGCCTGGGCCAGCTCGGCGTCGGCGGTCTGCTTGGCCAGCTCCTGGGCCCAGTACATGGCCAGGTAGAAGTGGCTGCCGCGGTTGTCGATGCCACCGAGGCGGCGGCTCGGCGACTTGTCCTCGTTGAGGAAGGTGCCGGTGGCGCGGTCCAGGGTGTCGGCCAGCACCTGGGCGCGGGCGTTGTCCGTGGTGGAGGCCAGGTGCTCGAAGCTGGCGGCCAGCGCGAAGAACTCGCCCAGGCTGTCCCAGCGCAGGTAGTTCTCCTTGACCAGCTGCTGGACGTGCTTCGGGGCGGAGCCGCCGGCGCCGGTCTCGAACAGGCCGCCGCCCGCCATCAGCGGGACGACCGACAGCATCTTGGCGCTGGTGCCCAGCTCCAGGATCGGGAACAGGTCGGTCAGGTAGTCGCGCAGGACGTTGCCGGTGACCGAGATGGTGTTCTCACCACGGCGGATGCGCTCCAGCGAGAACTTGGTGGCCTCGACCGGGGACTTGATCTCGATCTGCAGGCCGGTGGTGTCGTGCTGCGGCAGGTACGCCTTGACCTTCTCGATCAGCACGGCGTCGTGGGCGCGCTCGGCGTCCAGCCAGAACACGGCCGGGTCGCCGGTGGCGCGGGCGCGGGTGACGGCCAGCTTGACCCAGTCCTGGATCGGCAGGTCCTTGGTCTGGCAGGCGCGGAAGATGTCGCCGGGCTGGACGGCCTGCTCCAGCACCACGTTGCCCTCGGCGTCGACCAGGCGGACGGTGCCGGCGGCCGCGATCTCGAAGGTCTTGTCGTGGGAGCCGTACTCCTCGGCCTTCTGGGCCATCAGGCCGACGTTCGGGACCGAGCCGATGGTGGCCGGGTCCAGGGCGCCGTGGGCGCGGCAGTCGTCGAGGACGGCCTGGTACACGCCGGCGTAGCTGCTGTCCGGCAGCACCGCGAGGGTGTCGGCCTCCTGGCCGTCCGGGCCCCACATGTGGCCGGAGGTGCGGATCATGGCCGGCATCGAGGCGTCGACGATGACGTCGCTCGGCACGTGCAGGTTGGTGATGCCCTTGTCGGAGTCGACCATGGCCAGGGCCGGGCCCTCGGCCAGCTCGGCCTCGAAGGAGGCCTTGATCTCGGCGCCGTTCTCCAGCGCGTCCAGGCCGGCCAGGATGCCGCCGAGGCCGTTGTTCGGGTTCAGGCCGGCCGCGGCCAGCGCGTCGCCGAAGCGGGCGAAGGTCTGCGGGAAGAAGGCGCGGACGACGTGGCCGAAGACGATCGGGTCGGAGACCTTCATCATGGTGGCCTTGAGGTGCACCGAGAACAGCACGCCCTCGGCCTTGGCCCGGGCGACCTGGGCGGCCAGGAAGTCGTTCAGGGCGGCGGCGCGCATCACCGAGGCGTCGACGACCTCGCCGGCCAGCACCGGGACCTTCTCGCGCAGCACGGTGGTGGCGCCGTCCTGGCCGACCAGCTCGATGCGCAGGGCACCGTCGGCGGCGATCACGGCGGACTTCTCGGTGGAGCGGAAGTCGTTCTCGCCCATGGTGGCGACGTTGGTCTTGGAGTCGGAGCTCCAGGCGCCCATCCGGTGCGGGTGGGTCTTGGCGTAGTTCTTGACCGACTGCGGGGCCCGGCGGTCCGAGTTGCCCTCGCGCAGGACCGGGTTGACGGCGCTGCCCTTGACCTTGTCGTAGCGGGCGCGGACGTCCTCGTCCTCGGCCGTGCGCGGCTCGTCCGGGTAGTCCGGCAGGGCGTAGCCCTGGGCCTGGAGCTCGGCGATGGCGGCCTTGAGCTGCGGCACCGAGGCCGAGATGTTCGGCAGCTTGATGATGTTGGCGCTCGGGGTCTTGGCGAGCTCGCCGAGCTCGGCCAGGGCGTCGCCGATCCGCTGGGCCTCGGTCAGACGCTCCGGGAAGCTGGCGATGATCCGCCCGGCCAGGGAGATGTCACGGGTCTCCACCCGGACGCCCGCCGTCGAGGCGTACGCCTGGACCACCGGCAGGAACGAGTAGGTCGCCAGGGCCGGAGCCTCGTCGGTGTGCGTATAGATGATGGTCGAGTCAGTCATCGAAACTCCGCTTCACGTCTCCAACGTCTTGACGTCAAGATATCTCGTCCCGGGCCCCACTCTCCACCTCCCCCCGCCCCGGAGCGCGCGCCGGTCGGATCCGGGAGCCCGCGCGGGGCGCGACCGGCGGCCGGATCCACCGTGGTCCGGTGCGCGGCGCACGGCAAGCGGAGCGCTCCGGAGCCGTACGGGACGGGCGGGGTTGGGGCGGTTGTACGACACCGTTCGGGCCGAGTTCGGGCCGACGCGGGACTGGTGTAGTCCAATCGGGTGAGCCGGGTGTCAGGAGTGCGTCAACGCACCACCCCATTCGGTCAACGCTGCGTCAGGACCGGCGCGGTCCGGCAGGACCCGGCCTAGCGTCGGGACGAGCAGTTCCGGCAGCAACCACCACCCCACTCGGGAGCATCCGCATGGCCTGCGTCGTCTGGCACGTTCCGGTCACCACCACCGGCACCGGAAGCACCGCCGCCCTCCGCCTCTTCCGCATGCGCAACGGCGTCCGCTGCGCCGTCGGCTTCTCCAGCCCCGAGGCCCTCGCCGCCCTCCTGGGGCCGGACCAGGCCTGGACCGAACTCGGGGAGGCCGCGCTGCGCAACCTCACCCGGCCGCTCGGCGTCGACACCCTGGTGCTCGACCCGGGGCTGGTCGCCCCGCCGGTCACCACCCCCGCCACCGTCGGGGCCGCCCCCGGCACGGCCCCGACCGCGACCCCGACCGCCCGCCTCCAGCACCGGTGACGGCCCCGCTACAGCTCGTCCCGGACGGCTTCGAACCCGCTCCGGGCCGTCCGGAGCAGGTCCGGGCGCTGCACGCCATCGCCCGGATCAGCCACGGGCCGGTGCCGCTGGACTTCGACCGGCTGGCGGCGGAGTTCCCGGCGGTCCAGAGCGGCCTGGCGCTCGCCGGGGACGCCGACCTGGAGCTGCGGCTCGCCTGCACGGGGCCGGAGGAGCTGCGGGCGGTCGCCGCCGCCCTGCACCGGGCCGGCGCCGCCAAGGTCAGGATCGACCTGGTGCTGCGGGCGCTGACCCCGGCGCCGGTGACGCTCCGGCCGGTGCCGTGAACCGGCCGGGTCACTCGAACCCGGGGCGCGGGTTCGGGTTGACCGCCTGGCCGTCGATCTCCGCCCCCCAGGCGTCCACCCCACCGGCGTCCACGCAGTAGCCGCTGCCCTCGACGTGCCCGCCCGCGGCCCGGCAGGTGGCGGCGGTGACGTCGCGCCGGGCGGCCCCCGCCGCCGAGGCGGTGGGGGCCGCGGCCCCGGCGGCGAGCAGGACGGCGGTCGCGGTCGTGACGGCCACCCGGGCCGCGCGTGAGGTCATCATGCGGCCCACGACAGCACGGCGGCGCGCCCCCGGCGACCACAGCTCGCCCGCCCGGGTGCACGCCGCCGCGCCACGCCGCCCGCGCCGCCCGCTACGCGCGGGCCAGGGCCGCGATCGCGGCCAGCAGCAGCGCCGAACCGGCCACCAGGCCCGCGGTGACCGGCTCGCCGAGGAACAGCACGCCGATCACCGCCGCCGTGGCCGGCTCCAGCAGCACCAGCACCGAGGCGGTGGTGCCCGGGACGGCCGTCAGCCCGGAGAAGTACCACCGGTAGGCGAGCAGCGTGGGCACCGTCCCGAGGAACAGCAGCGCTCCCCCGGTCAGCGCCGGCTGCCCGGTGCTGGGCAGCACGCCCTGGAAGGCCGCGAACGGCAGCAGGCAGAGCAGGCCGGTGACGAAGGCGCCCCGGTCGGCCCGGGCCGACCCGTCGGCCCGGGCCCACAGGGTCAGCCCGCTCTGGCCCGCGCCCGCGACCACCGCCAGGCCGACGCCCAGCACCGGCCGGGGCCCGGCGGCCGGGGACGCCACCAGCAGGGCCAGCCCGCCGAGGGCGAGCGCGGCGGCGGCCACCGCCCGCCCGGTGAGGCGTTCGCCGAGCAGCAGGTGCCCGCCGAGGCCGGTGAGCACCGGCCCCGCCCCGATGGTGACCAGGGTGCCCAGCCCCAGCCCCGCGTAGTGCACGGAGGCGAAGTAGGCGCACTGGCTGACGGCCAGCCCGAGGCCGGTCAGCACGGCGGAGCCGCGCCCGCCGCCGGAGGCCCGCCCGGCCCCCGAGGGCAGCAGTGCCAGACAGAGCGCCGCGACGCCGAAGCGCCAGCAGGAGACGGCCACCGGGCCGAGCCCGCTGGTGCGCATCAGCAGCGCGGCCACGGCTCCGCCCGCCCCCCAGGCGACGGCGGCGGCGGAAATGGACAACAGGCCGTGCCGGAACGGCACGGCGGTGCAGGAGGTCATGCGTCGGTACTCCACGATGGCTCGCCGGTTCAGGTCCGCGGGGTACGCGGGCGGCGGTCATCGCCCCGGCGCCGGGGGCGCTGCCTCCCGGCCGGGTCCGATCGGTGCGCCGCCCGCTAGCGGACCGGCGGCGGCAGGATCACGAAACGCACGGACCAAGCCTACGCCGCGCCTCCGGCGGCATGGCTATGCGGTTCACGTCATTCCCATAAACGAGTGGGTGATCCATATTGCCGGACCGGACGGCGAAGCTCAATTGCCGCTCAAATCCTGAACCTACTCGCGAGTCACGTAACACGCCCATGAACAGACGGCCCCCTACCTGCACGGATATCTGGCAAAGAAAGTAAACATTCAGCAATGGAATCTGTGCAGAGGTCTATGAATAGCCCTACTGTGTGGCAACTCTCCGCGCTCCGCCCACCCCGGAGCCCCCACACACAGAGAGATCATCCATGGCTTCCCTCAACCAGATCTCGCCGCCCGACCAGAGCTCCGGCACCACCGGGACCGCACACCGGTCGCTCAAGCGCCACGTCGGACTCATCGGCCTCATGTGGGCCTCGGTCGGCTCGATCATCGGCTCCGGCTGGCTCTTCGGCGCGAAGAGCGCCGTCACCGCCGCCGGGCCGGCGGCCGTCATCTCCTGGGGCATCGGCGCCGTCGGCATCGTGCTGCTCGCGCTCGTGCACGCCGAACTCGGCGGGCTCTTCCCGGTCTCGGGCGGCACCGCGCGCTACCCGCACTACGCCTTCGGCGGCCTGGCCGGCATGTCCTTCGGCTGGTTCTCCTGGCTCCAGGCGGCCACCGTGGCACCGATCGAGGTCGAGGCCATGATCGGCTACGCCAAGGACGTGCCCTGGGCCAGCGGACTGCAGCACACCAACGGCACCCTGACCACCAGCGGATTCATTGTCGCGACCATGCTGATGGCGGTGTTCGTCGCGGTCAATTTCCTCGGTGTGAAGGTCCTCGCCCGGACCAACAGCATCGCCACCTGGTTGAAGATCTTCGTTCCTCTGCTCACGATCTTCATGCTGGCGATCACCAGCTTCCACGCCTCCAACTTCACCTCGCACGGATTCGCCCCGTTCGGCGCCAAGGGCGTGCTCGCCGCGATCAGCACCAGCGGCATCATCTTCGCCCTGCTCGGCTTCGAGCAGGCCATCCAGATCGCCGGTGAGAGCCGCAACCCCAAGCGCGACATCCCCCGCGCCGTGCTCGGCTCGGTCGCCATCGGCACCCTGATCTACACCCTGCTGCAGGTCGTCTTCATCGGCGCACTGCCGGTCACCGCCTTCGCCAACGGCTGGGCGAAGCTGGACTTCCCCGGCATCGACGGCCCGTTCGCCGGCCTGGCCACCCTGGTCGGCCTCGGCTGGCTGTACTACGTGCTCAAGGTCGACGCGGTGATCTCCCCCGCCGGCACCGGCCTGATCTACACCACCTCCACCTCGCGCATCTCCTACGGCCTGAGCCGCAACGGCTACGCGCCGCAGAAGTTCGAGCAGCTGGACCGGAACGGCGTGCCGTGGTTCGGCCTGATCCTGTCCTTCGTGACCGGCGTGATCTGCTTCCTGCCCTTCCCGAGCTGGCAGCAGCTGGTCGGCTTCATCACCTCCGCCAGCGTGCTGATGTACGCCGGCGCCCCGCTGGCCTTCGGCGCCCTGCGCCGCCGGCTGCCCGACCGCGAGCGTTCCTACCGGCTGCCGCTGGGCGGCGTGATCTCCCCGGTCTCCTTCGTGGTCGCCAGCCTGATCATCTACTGGGCCGGCTGGCAGACCCTGTCCCGCCTGGGCATCGCCATCGTGCTCGGCTACGCCCTGCTCGGCGGCTACGCGGCCTACGCGATCAAGAACCGCCTGCCCAACGCGCCGCGGCTCAACTGGAAGGCCGCCCAGTGGCTGCCGGTCTACCTGCTGGGCCTCGGCCTGATCTCCTGGCAGGGCGGCTTCGGCAACGGCACCGGCCTGATCCCGCTCTGGTACGACATGGCGCTGGTCTCGGTGTTCGCGCTGGCGATCTACTACTGGGCGATCCGGGTGGCGCTGCCCGCCGAGGAGATCGAGCGGGAGGTGGCCGACGTCGAGGTGGTCGACGCGGGCGGTCACTGACCGCCTGAGCACCCCCTGTGACCCCCGAGACTCCTGACCCATGACACCCGGGACCTGACGCCTGGGACCTGACAGGACGGGCCCGCCGGTCGTGACGACCGGCGGGCCCGTCCGCGCGCGTCAGAGGTTCAGAGGTCCAGCACCGCCCGCAGCGCGGCCTCCACCTCGGCCTCCGGATCCTCGACCGGCCCCGGCGAGCGCCAGGCGACGAAGCCGTCCGGGCGCACCAGCAGCGCACCGCCCGGGCCCACCCCGTGCAGGGCGGCGAAGTCGCTGCCCGGCTCCGGCGCCAGGTCGTCCTCGGCGCCGTCGCCGATCCGGTAGGCGTCCAGCGGGACGGCCAGCCGGTCCGCCGCCCGCCGGGCGCCCTGCTGCCAGGCCGCGCCCTCGGGGTCGGTGAGCAGCACCATCGCCTGCTCGTACAGGTCCAGCGTGGACAGCCGCACGCCCGCGCACAGCAGCCACTGGTGCGGGGCCCGGCTGCCCGGCTCGCCCGCCGACTCGAACTGCTCCGGGACGACCGCACCCTGCGGGTCGGTGCCGACCACCGCGCCCCGCGGGTAACGGTAGCCCAGCGCCACCGACAGCACCCCGGCCTGCCGCCCGACGCCGGGCACGACCGCGTAGCCGGGGTGGCTGTGCTCGGCGGAGCGGGCCGAGGCACGCTCGCCGGTGACCTCGGCGACCGGGCGGCGCTCCTGCCCGTACGTCTCCAGCAGGCCGGGCCCGGCCCAGCCGCAGAGCACCGCGGCCAGCTTCCAGGCCAGGTTGTGGGCGTCCTGGATGCCGGTGTTGGAGCCGAACGCGCCGGTCGGGGACATCTCGTGGGCGGAGTCCCCGGCGAGCAGGACCCGGCCGACGCCGTACCGCTCGGCGACCCGTTCGGCGGCGTGCCAGGGCGCCTTGCCGGTCACCTCGACGTCCAGCTCGGGCAGGCCGACGGCGGTGCGGATGTGCCGTTCGCAGCGCTCGTCGGTGAAGGCCTCCAGGGGCTCGCCGTGCTCGGGGTGCCAGGGCGCGTGGAAGACCCACTCGGACTGGTTGTCCACCGGCAGCAGCGCGCCGTCCGCCTCCGGGTTGGTCAGGTAGCACGCGATGAAGTGCCGGTCGCCGACCACGTCGGCCAGCCGCTTGGCCCGGAAGGTGATGCTGACGTTGTGGAACAGCTCGCCCTTGCCGGTCCGGCCGATGCCCAGGCCGGTCCGGACCGGGCTGCGCGGGCCGTCCGCGGCGATCAGGTACTCCGAGCGCACCACCCGCTCCTCGCCGGTCTCCCGGCTGCGCAGCACCGAGGTGACGCCGTCGGCGTCCTGCTCGAAGGACATCAGCTCGGTGCTGAACCGCAGGTCCGCGCCGAGGTCGCGGGCCGACCGCAGCAGCACCGGCTCCAGGTCGTTCTGGCTGCACAGGCACCAGGAGCTGGGGCTGAACCGGGCCAGCCGCCCGCCCGGGTCGATCTCCCGGAACAGCCACTCCTGCTCCTCGCCGGTCAGCGAGGGCGCTTGCAGGATGCCGTGGTTCGGGGCCAGCACCGAGGCCGCCTCACGGATCGCCGGCTCGATCCCGGCCACCCGGTACAGCTCCATCGTGCGGACGTTGTTGCCGCGCCCGCGCGGGTGGTGCGAGGTGTCGGCGTGCTTCTCGACCAGCAGGTGCCGGACACCCAGCCGACCGAGGAACAGCGAGGCCGACAACCCGACCAGGGAGCCGCCCACGATCAGGACCGGCACCCGTTCGTCCACCTTCGGATTCATCAATTGCTCCACCCTGTAAGGGGATTCCGCGGCCCGGCGACTGGACTCGGCGCCGCCCTGGACGGGCCCGCTCAGCCGGGCCCCGCTCTTCCATCCCCCGCCCGAGGGGGCCTGTGCCGCCCCTTCGCCCGGATGGCCCGCAAATCTCGCGCCGCGCCCGGTCGGCCGCTCACGATCGACCTCAGGCCTGGCGCCGAGCGCCCCGGGCCGACCGCCACCGCACCGCCCTCCCCCAGCCGGGAGCACCCGCCGGACGCGGCCGCCACGGCCCGCCGCGTGCGGCCAAGAGCAGAAAGTGGATCATGACGACTCTGTCCGAACCGCAGCCGAAGCAGCACGAGGAATCCGACACCCGGCTGAGGGTGGTGCTGATGCTGGAGATCCAGGACGGCGCCCAGCAGCGTTTCCTCGACGTCTACGAGCAACTGCGCCACCAGGTGGCCTCGGTGCCCGGCCATGTCAGCGACCAGCTGTGCCAGTCCATCAACGACCCCCGCCAGTGGCTGATCACCAGCGAGTGGCAGGACCAGGAGACCTTCCTGCAGTGGGTGGACAGCCCCGCCCACCGCGAGATGGTCAAGCCGATGCACGGCTGCGTCAGCGACAACTTCCGCTCGCTGCGCTACGCGGTGCTGCGGGAGACCTCGGCGGCCGGGTCCACCGGCACCAGGGCCCCGATGGAGGTGCCGCCCGGCCTGCCGCGCAGCGAGCCCGCCGGGCACGTCGGCCCGCCGCGGGCCGACCCGGGCCCGGACGGCGTGGTGCGCCACGCGCTGACCTTCACCGTCAAGCCCGGCAGCGAGGCCGAGGTGGCCCGGATCCTGTCCGGCTACACCTCGCCCCGGGCCGAGGTGGACGAGCACACCCGGCTGCGCCGCACCTCGCTGTTCATGCACGGCAACCGGGTGGTGCGCGCGGTCGAGGTGGTCGGCAACCTCGGCGACGCGCTGCGCCACGTGGCGATGCAGCCCGAGGTGCGGGCGGTCGAGGAGGAGCTCAACCCGTACCTGGAGGAGGCCCGGCAGCTGGGCGACCCGCAGTCCGCCCGGGCCTTCTTCGCCAAGGCCGCGCTGCCCGCCCGGCACCAGGCGATCGCCAGCTCCCCCTCCTCCGGGCGGCTGCACCGGCACGCCGTGCTCTACCCGGTGCGCCCGGGCCGGGGGCCGGCCGTCGCCGAGCTGCTCTTCGACCACGACAACCTCGCCACCGCCGACCCGACCGGCCCGGTCGCCGCGGCCATCGTCTTCCAGCGCGAGGACACCGTGGTGCGCCTGGTCGACCTCCGGGTGCCGGCCGAGGCCGAGGCCGCCGCCGCGCTCGGCGTGGCCGGCGACCAGGAGGCCGCCGAACTGGCCGCCCTGCTCGACCTCGGCCCCGCCGGGGACCTGCGCACCGCCGCGGGCCTGGGCGCGTTCCTCGCCGCCCGCGCCATGAGCCCGGTCACCGACCGCAGCTCGCAGAACGACTGACACCCGGCCAGCCCTCCCGGAGGAAAGCCATCATGACCACGCAGTTCCCGCCGATCATCAACGTCGACGAGGCCCCGGAGAACCGCCGCCACGGCGCCCTGTTGCGCACCATGCTCACCCCGCCCAGCTGCGGGGCGACCAGCGGCTTCATGGGCCTGGCCATCATCGGGCCCGGCGAGCGGATCAACGAGCACTACCACCCGTACTCCGAGGAGTTCGTGTTCGTCGTCTCCGGCGACCTGGAGGTCGACCTGGACGGGGAGACCCGGCCGCTCAAGCCCGACCAGGGCCTGATGATCCCGATCAACATGCGCCACCGCTTCCGCAACGTCGGCGACACCGAGGCCCGGATGGTCTTCCACTGCGGCCCGCTCGCGCCCCGCCCCGACCTGGGCCACGTGAGCACCGAGGAGACCTCCGGCGCCGGGGGGTCCGCCCCCGCCGACCCCCCGGAACACGCCAAGGTGGCCTCGTGACACGGCGGGTCGCCGTCACGGGGATCGGCGTGGTCGCGCCCGGAGGGATCGGGATCCCCGCGTTCTGGGACCTCCTGACGGCCGGCCGCACCGCCACCCGGGGCATCACCCTCTTCGACCCGGCCGGGTTCCGCTCCCGGATCGCGGCCGAGTGCGACTTCGACCCGGCCGCCCACGGGCTGAGCCCGGAGGAGGTCCGACGGGCCGACCGCTACGTGCAGTTCGCGATGGTCGCGGCCGCCGAGGCGGTCGCCGACGCCGGTCTGGACCTGGCCGCCGAGGACCCGTGGCGGATCGCCGTCTCGCTCGGCACCGCCGTCGGCGGCACCACCCGGCTGGAGCACGACTACGCCCTGGTCAGCGCCTCCGGCGCGCGCTGGGACGTGGACCACCGGCACGCCGAGCCCCACCTGCACCGGGCCTTCGCGCCCAGCACGCTGGCCTCCGCGGTGGCCGAGCGGGTCGGCGCGCACGGCCCGGTGCAGACCGTCTCCACCGGCTGCACCTCCGGCCTGGACGCGATCGGCTACGGCTTCCAGGCGGTCGAGGAGGGACGCGCCGACATCTGCGTCGCCGGCGCCTCCGACTCCCCGATCTCGCCGATCACCGTCGCCTGCTTCGACGCCATCAAGGCCACCAGCGAGCGCAACGACGACCCGGAGCACGCCTCCCGCCCCTTCGACGCCCACCGGGACGGCTTCGTCCTCGGCGAGGGCGGCGCCGTCCTGGTGCTGGAGGAGCTGGAGCACGCCCGCCGCCGCGGCGCCCGGATCTACGGCGAGATCGGCGGCTTCGCCACCTTCGGCAACGCCTACCACATGACCGGCCTCACCACGGAGGGGCTGGAGATGTCACGGGCGATCGACCACGCGCTCGACCACGCCAAGGTCGACCGCGGCGACGTCGACTACGTCAACGCGCACGGCTCGGGCACCAAGCAGAACGACCGGCACGAGACCGCCGCGGTCAAGCGCTCGCTGGGCGGCCACGCCTTCGAGACGCCGATGAGCTCGATCAAGTCGATGGTCGGGCACTCGCTGGGCGCGATCGGCGCGATCGAGGTGGTCGCCTGCACCCTGGCACTCGCCCACGGCGTGGTGCCGCCGACCGCCAACTACGAGACTCCGGACCCGGAGTGCGACCTCGACTACGTGCCGCGCACCGCGCGCGAGCTGCCGCTGAGCCACATCCTCTCGGTCGGCAGCGGATTCGGCGGATTCCAGTCCGCCGTCGTGCTCAACAGAACGGGGTGAGTTCCATGACGTCACGTCAGCAGGGCCGCCGGGCGGTCGTCACCGGTCTCGGCGTGGTGGCACCGAACGGTGTCGGGGCCGACGCCTTCTGGAAGGCCACCAGGCAGGGCGTGAGCGTCCTCGACCGGATATCCCGCGAGGGCTGCACCGAGCTGCCGCTCAGGGTCGCGGGCGAGGTGCGGGAGTTCGAGCCGCAGTCGGTGATCGACAGCCGCTACCTCGTGCAGACCGACCGCTTCACCCACTACGCGATGGCCGCCGCCGACCTGGCGGTGGCCGACGCGGGGTTCCGGCCCGATCCCGAACGGCCCTTCGCGGTCGGCGTGGTGACCGCGGCCGGCTCCGGCGGCGGCGAGTTCGGCCAGCGCGAGCTCCAGCAACTCTGGGGCCAGGGGCCGCGGTTCGTCGGCCCGTACCAGTCCATCGCCTGGTTCTACGCGGCCAGCACCGGCCAGATCTCGATCCGCGGCGGCTACAAGGGCCCGTGCGGGGTGGTCGCCAGCGACGAGGCCGGCGGCCTGGACGCGCTCGCGCACGCCGCCCGCTCGGTCGAGCGCGGCACCGACGCCGTGGTGGTCGGCGCCGCCGAGGCCCCGCTCGCGCCGTACTCCATGGTCTGCCAACTCGGCTACCCCGAGCTGAGCCTGGCCGACCGGCCGGAGGCCGCCTACCTGCCGTTCACCGCGCAGGCCTGCGGCTTCGCCCCCGCCGAGGGCGGCGCGATGCTGCTGCTGGAGGACGAGTCGGCGGCCCGCCGGCGCGGCGCAGCCGTCCGGGCCCACCTGGCCGGACACGGCGCCACCTTCACCGGGGCCTCCCGCTGGGAGCAGTCCCGGGAGGGACTTGCCGCGGCGATCCGGATCGCGCTGGACGAGGCCCGGATCGCGCCCGAGGAGATCGACGTGGTCTTCGCGGACGCGCTCGGCGTCCCCGCCGCCGACCGGGCCGAGGCCCTGGCGCTGGTCGACGCGCTCGGCCCTGCCGCCGAGCGCGTCCCGGTCACCGCCCCCAAGGCCGGCACCGGGCGGGCCTACTGCGGCGCCCCGATGCTGGACGTCGCGGCCGCCGTGCTCGCCATGGAGGACGGCGTGCTGCCGCCCACCCCCAACGTCACCGAGGTCTGCCACGACCTCGCCCTGGTGACCGGCCGCGCCCGCCCGGCCGAACTGCGCACCGCGCTGGTGCTCAGCCGCGGGCTGATGGGCTCCAACTCCGCGCTGGTGCTCCGCCGCGGGGAGCCGACCTGACCCCCGCACCCCCGATCCACTGGACCTCCTCGAAGGGAACCCCGTGAGCAACACCCTCAGCTATCCCGAGCTGGCCGCCCTGCTCCAGGCCCGGGCCGGCGTCACCGTCGCCCCGAACGACCTGGAGCAGCCGGGCGCGCAGTTCGACGACTTCGGCGTCGACTCGCTCGGACTCCTCGGCATCGTCGGCGAGTTGGAGAACCGGCACAGCCTCAAGGTCACCTCCGGCGCCGAGTCCGCCAAGACCCCGGCCGAGTTCCTGGAGCTGGTCAACACCTCCCTCGCCGCGAAGGCGGGTGCCTGAGATGCCCGGACACACCGACAACGAGATCGTCATCAACGCCCCGCTCGACCTGGTCTGGGAGATGACCAACGACCTGGAGAACTGGCCGGACCTCTTCAGCGAGTACGCCTCGGTCGAGGTGCTGGAGCGCGACGGCGACCGGGTGCAGTTCCGGCTCACCATGCACCCCGACGAGAACGGCCAGGTGTGGAGCTGGGTCTCCGAACGCACCACCGACCGGTCGTCGCTGGAGGTCAACGCCCGCCGGGTCGAGCCCGGACCGTTCGAGTTCATGGAGATCCACTGGGAGTACGCCGAGGTCCCGGCCGGCACCCGGATGCGCTGGGTCCAGGACTTCGCGATGAAGCCCACCGCGCCGGTGGACGACGACGGCATGGTCAACCACATCAACAAGAACTCCCGGATCCAGCTGCAGCTGATCCGCGAGAAGGTCGAGAAGCGGGCGGCCGAGCAGTGACCGGCGCCCACCGCGCACTGATCGTCGCGCGGATGAAGCCCGAGGCCGCCCCGGACATCGCCGAGGTGTTCGCCGACTCCGACCGCGGCGAACTGCCGCACCTGATCGGCGTCACCGGGCGCAGCCTCTTCCAGTTCGGCGACGTCTACCTGCACCTGATCGAGGCCGACCGCCCGCCGGGCCCGGCCGTCGCCAAGGTCCTCGGCCACCCGGAGTTCCGGACCGTCAGCGACCGCCTGACCGCCTTCGTCCAGGCCTACGACCCGGCCACCTGGCGCGAGCCGAAGGACGCCATGGCGCGCGAGTTCTACCGCTGGGACCGCTGAGCCGCGTCCCCGCTCCGCTCTGGGCCCGCCCCCGGCAGCACGCCGGGGGCGGGCCCATGCGCGCGCCACGCGGGGGGCGGGCCCGTGCGTGCGCCACGCCGCAGGCGGGCCGGTGCGTGCGCGCACCACTACCACCCCGCCTCGAATCCGAATCACCCGGATCGCCGGGCCACCCGGGTGAACACGCCCCGGACTCCACCCGAAGGGCGCACTCTCCGTACCGGGGCTGCCACGCTCGGGTGGCAGGCGGCCCCACCCTGGTTGACGGTGGATCAGGCGCCACTTGTTCGCGAGTCCCCTGACCGGCACCGTGCCGGCGGTCGCGGCCCACGCGCCGGAAGGATCATCCTCATGCGTTCTGCACGCACGCTGCTCGCCGGAGCGGCCGTCGCCGCCGTCCTCACCGTCGGCACCCCCATGGCCTTCGCCGACGGCTCCTCCTCGGACCAGGGCAAGAACCTCACCTGGCAGGAGAAGCAGCCCGAGAAGGGCGGCTCCGACAGTTCGAAGGGCTACGACGACAAGAGCTCCGGCGAGCACAAGGGCTCCGACAGCAAGGGCTCCGACGGCAAGAGCTCCGGCGAGCACAAGGGCTCGGACAGCAAGGGCTCCGGCGAGCACAAGGGCTCCGAGGGCAAGGGCTCCGACGGCCGGGAGGAGGAGCACACCCCGCACGGCGGCGTGCACACCGGCGGCGGCGGCCTGGCACTGTCCGGCGGCGGCCTCGCCTCAGGCGCGGTGCTGCTGCTCGGCGGCCTCGGGGCCGGTGCGATCGCGCTGCGCCGCGGCCGTCGCACCTCCGGCGCCGCAGCCGTCTGACGTCCGCCACCGCCGCCTCTGGGCGCTCCCCCCTCCCGGGCGGGGCGCACGGGGGCGGCGGGCCGTTGCGGAACAGGCTCCCCACGAAGCACTTCGAGCGGAGGACACGGATGACCGGCGGTCCCGGCTCCGGAATGCCCAGGCTGCTGCGCGGCGGGATGGGCGCGGCAGCGGTCGGCCTGCTGCTGATCTACAACTCGGTGGACACCGGCCCCGCCGAGGACCAGGCGGCCGGCCAGGCCGCTCCCCCGGCGGCGGCCGCCCCCGCCGTCCCCGGCCCCGCGGCGGCCACCGCCGGCGCCACGCCCCCGCCCGCGGCGCCGGGCGCGCCGGTGCTCAAGCGGTCCAAGCCGACCCGGCTGCGGATCCCGCAGATCGCCGTCGACGCCCCGTTCACCGAACTCGCCCTGGGCCCGGCCGGACAGCTCAACGC